>CAYGPA010000152.1:0-10519 GCA_964351535.1 uncultured Planctomycetaceae bacterium | reverse complement strand
GTCGCGGCAGGCCGCTGATCGTGTCGCGGCCCTTCACCTCCATCGAGAGCTCCTGGCCCATGGGCCACGCGGAGCCGATGGTCAGCTTGATGCGCTCGGCGGTCAGCTCGCCGATGGCGAGGTTGTGGTGGCGGCGCATGTGCGCGACGATCGCCTCGTCCATCTCGTCGCCGGCGATGCGCAGCGAGGTCGCCACGACGGCGCCGGCGAGCGAGATCACGGCGACCTCGGTCGTGCCGCCGCCGATGTCGACGATCAGCGAACCGCGCGCCTCGGTGACGGGCATGCCGACTCCGATGCCGGCGGCCATCGGCTCGTCGATCAGGTACACGCGGCGCGCGCCGGCGCGTTCGGCCGAGTGGATCACCGCGCGTCGCTCGACGGCGGTGATGCCGACGGGCACGGCGATCACGACCTGCGGCTTCACCCAGTGACGGCCCTCGTGCACCTTCGTGATGAAGTAGCGCAGCATGCGCTCGGTCACCTCGAAGTCCGCGATGACGCCGTGGCGCAGCGGACGGATGGCCTCGATCGCGCCGGGCGTCTTGCCGAGCATCTGCTTGGCGGTCTCTCCGACCGCCATGCCGTCGAGCAGCACCTCGTTGGTGCCCTTGCGGACGGCGACGACGCTGGGTTCGTTCAGGATGATCCCGCGTCCGCGCACGCTGACGAGCGTGTTGGCCGTGCCCAGGTCGATGCCCATGTCGACCGAGAAACGGCCGAGGGTCCATTCGAGGGGCTTGAAGAGGCTGGCCATGTACGGTGTTCGCGACGCTCGGAACGCGTGCACGTCCGCAGACGCGCTTCGTTCGCAGGGGGACGAACTCCCGAGACCGAGGCGCTCCCAGGCCGATCGCCACCCCCGAAACTTCGACCCTGAACCCGCGCGCCGGACGTGAGCGGCAGTCTACCCCCCCCGAGCCGGCGCGCAACGTACGTTCCCGTTCGCCCGGAGCGGAACCCGGGTTCTCCGGCGGGGCGCCGGCCGCGGCGCGGGCCGCCGACCCGCGGGGATCCTTCGCGGCGTGCCCCCTCCCGGGCGGGTCCGTACGGGAGGGCCGGGACCGGAACGAGGGCGGGCGACGGCGTCCTCGACGCCGTCGCCCGCTGTTCTCGGTCGGGGCGGGGATCGTCCGGGCCGGCCCGTGGAGGGGCCGCCGAGGACGGGCTCCCGCCCGCGGGTCTCGGACTCAGCCTCCGAAGAGGCCTTCGCCGTACCAGCCGCGCTGCAGGTCGACGCAGACGATCGCGGCGATCAGGATCAGCGCGGTGACCACGGCGACCGCGGTCTCCCAGCCGTCTCCGCCGGACTCCTCGACGATCTCGACGTCGGCGACGGGCGCCGCGGCGGGCGCGGACTTGCGGGCCTTCGGGGCCTTGGCGGGCTTCTTCGAGGCCCGGGTACTTCGACGTGCCATCGGTGTCTTCCTCCGAGCTCTGCCTAGAAGCGGGTGACGGCGCGGTCGCCCTGCTGGATCGTGAAGCCGGGGACCGGATCGGTGATCAGGGCCGAGCACATGTTGTCGAGGACCGTCTGGACGCGGACCTGACCCTTGTAGTTGCGGCCGTCGGAGATCTGGAACACGAAGCCCTTCTTCACGTTCTGGTTCTTGCCGACGTTCAGCGCGACGAGGCCCGGCGGCACGGTGTTGTCGACCGTGAGCACGGCGCCCTCGACGTCCGGCAGCGCCATCACGTCGTCGAGCGAGATGTTGTACTCGGACGTGATCTGCGCGAGCTGCGCGTCCATCTTCTGGACCATGTCCTGGGTCGACGTGAGCGACTTCTCGAGCTGAACGATCATGTTCTCGGCCGAGTTCGCGGTGCTCTCCGCATCGCGACGCGCGCGCTCGGCGGCGTCCATCCCGGCCACGGCGTCGCTGCGCTCGCGCTCGGCGGCGGTCAGCTGCTCGACCAGGCGGTCCTTCGACTCGTTCAGGCTGTCGATGCTCTCCTTGTAGCCGCCCAGGGTTTCCTGGATCGCGGCGATGTCGGCGGAGAGCTGGTCGTTCTTGCGCTTGGCCTCGTCCAGATCGGACTTGTTGCGGTCGGCGCGGTCCTTCTCCTGGTCGCGCTCGCCGCGCAGGCCGTCGCGGCCGCGCTCGAGCTCCGCGATCTGGGCGCGCAGGGAGCTGACCGTGCCCTCGAGCTCGGTCCGAGTCGTTTCGAGCTCGGCGACGGCGTCGTCGTACTTCGTCTTGAACTCGTCACCCTTGGCGAGCGCCATCGAGGACCAACCGAGGAAGGCGGCGGCCAGGGCGAGGTTGAGGATGATGAAGAGCTTTCCGATGGAACTCATGCTGTCCGCCGAGAGTGCTGGGGGTTTCGGCCTGACTCCGAGTGGGGTCGCGTTCCGCGCGCCATAACGTGTTGCGCTCTACGGAAGTACGCCCTGGGCAGGCTGGTGGGACCGAGGAGGGCGGGAGTATAGGTGCGCTTCGAGCAGAGGGTCAAGACCGGCGCGCGCGCGGCCTGCGCGCTCCCGCGTCCGGACCTAACCGCCTGGGCGCTCGCGGTTACCGCCCTTTTCGCGGCGACGGAGCAGGGCCAGGAGGGGTCCCAGGACGATCCAGAGGACTCGCCACGGGGTCTCGGTCCGAGCGTAGACCGTCTCCGCGGTCCGCCCGGACTCCTCGGAGGGAACCGGAATTCGCGCGACGAGCGTGCCCGCGACCGCCCGATCGCGGCCGGCGACGACCAGCCGGGCGAGCTCGCGACCCCGGGCGTCCAGGACGCAGGTGACGCCCGCGTTGGTGACGCGCACGAGGGCGCGGCCGGTCTGGATCGCGAGCAGCCGCGAGAACGCGACCATCTGGTCCATCTCCTGGCTCTCCTCGAACCAGGCCTCGTTGCTCAGCACCAGATGGAAGTCCAGCGGACCGCGCCGCAGCGGTCCGAGGTACGGCGCGTCGAAGGCGTTGTCGTAGCAGATGCTCGCGCCCAGCGCGTAGCGTCGGCCGTCGCGCGCCTGGAACCAGAGCGTCTCCGTGAATTCCGCCGGCAGGAGATCGGGGACGTAGCCCGCGAGCTCCAGGATGACGTCGCGAACCCATTCGAAGCGCTCCAGGCCGTGCATCGTCTCCGCGCTGGAGGCGAGGAAGACCTTGGCGGCGACGCGCTCGGTACCGTCGGGCGCCCCGCCGCGCGTGCCGTCCGGATTCCAGAGGAGCACGGCGTTCTGGCGCCGCAGGCGGCCCTCGTGGGCCAGGAAGAACTCGGCCCCGGAGACGAAGCTCGTCCCGGGCGGGAGAACGCCGCGGCGCCCGGGCCCGGGCTCGCGACCGGAGACGAGGATGCCGCTGATCCAGTCCCACTCCATCTGCCGCCAGAGGTCGACGTCGTTCGGCGTGGCGATCGACCGCAGCCAGGGCGCGGCCTCGGCCTCGCCGCGCTCGATCGCGGAACGCAGACCGGTCTGCATCACGGGCAGGTAGAGCATCGTCTCGGCCCACGCGACGAGGTCGGGGGGCGGCTCCCCGGCGACCTCCCGCTCGGCGAGGCCGCGCGCCGTGAGCTCGACGGCCTCGCGCAGGAGCTCGCGCGGATCGCGCCGCTCCTTCATCTTGCGCTCCTGCGGGATCCCGGGCTGCACCAGCAGGACCGTCGGCCCGGGCCGCATCGGGGGCGGCGACGTCGCCGCGGCCAGCGCGAGACCCAGCGCCAACGGCCCCAGGCCGAGCGCGAGCGGCCGCAGGCCGATCACCGACCCGAGGGGCCGCGGCCGGCCCGGCGCGAGGAGCTGCGCCGCGAGCCCGGCCGCGGCGGCCAGCGCGAAGCTCAGGCCGCCGACCCCCCACACGCGCGCGCTGCCCGCGAGCGGCTCCCACGCGTGGGCGTGCGTGCCGAGGCGCATCCACGGCATGCCGAACGGCGGCGGCAGGACCGCGCACAGCGTCTCGAACGTCAGGTACGCGGCGGGAACGGCGAGCGCCAGGGGTACGCGCCGCGCGAGCCGCCGCAGCAGCATGCCGGCGAGGACGATGTAAAGCGCCTTGGACGCACCCATGTAGACCGTCGCGCCGACGAACACGTAGGCCGACCACCCGAACACGAGCGACCAGCCGAGCGCGGCCGTGAGCCACTCGATGCGGCGCGCGGCGCGGCCGGGCCGGTGCGCGCCGAGCGCCCACAGCGCGACGCCCGCGACGGCGAGCAGCAGCGAACCGTCCGGCGTCAGGATCCCCGGCGACGCGAGCGCCAGCGCAGCCTGGCCCGCTCCGCAGCGCAGGAGGCGCGCGCGCGGGGGCAGCGCTTCCGCGGGCACTTCGGGGTCGGGGGTCGTCACGGCGGCGCCAGTCCACGTCCTGCGGCAGAGGCCTGCAAGCGACCTGACCGGGTTGCGTGGAGAATCCGCCGCGGGTGCCCGCCGGATCTCCCGCGGCCGGGCGGGCGCGGAGCCGTCGGCCCGCCGCCGAGGGTCTCCGCCCCACGCTCGACCGAGGCGAGACCCGCTCCCCCCTGGCGTTCGACCGGGGTCCGCGGGCGCATCCCCACACGACCCGGACCCTTCCCTGGGCGGGCTCTCAGGCGAGGTCGAGGTAGCGGACGAGCTCCCCGCGCGCCACCGAGCGGTCGGCCGGGATCACGGCCAGGGCCGACGCGCGCGAGAGGCCGACGACGTCGCCGGAGCCGTTCCAGCGGACCGGCTCGACCAGCACGTGGCCGTCGCGGCCCTGGAGGCGCTGGGCCGGGACGTACTGCTCGCGGCGGTTCGGAACGGTCTCCGAGCCGTTCCAGCGGGCCAGCAGCTCCGGCGGCTGGATCTCGCTCGGCTCGGCGCCCCCCATCGCGGCCAGCGCGGGACGCACGAAGACCTCGTGTCCCACGAGGCACGACACCGGGTTGCCGGGCAGCGCGAAGACCGGCGTGCGGTCGTGCATCCCGAACCAGATCGGCTTGCCGGGCTTGATCGAGACCTTGTGGAACACCGGCTGCACGCCGAGCTTCTCGAGCGTCTGGCCGACGAGGTCGTAGCGCCCCATGCTGACGCCGCCGGTCGTCACCAGCACGTCGCACTCGGCGAGCGCGGCGGCGAAGGCGCGCTCGAGCTCCTCGGGCTCGTCGCGGACGATCCCGAGGTTCAGGGCCTCGGCGCCCGCCGCGGTGATCATGGCCGCGAGGTGCAGCGTGTTGCCCTCGCGGATCTGGCCGGGACCGGGCCGCGAGCTCGGCGGGAGCAGCTCGTCCCCGGTGGTCAGGATCGCGACGCGCGGCCGGCGGAACACGGGGACGGGGTCGCAGCCGACCGAGGCCAGCACGGAGAGGTCCGCGGCCCGCAGCCGGCGTCCGCGGGGCAGCACGCCGAGGCCGATGCGCAGGTCCTGGCCGCGCGGAGCGATGTGCTGGCCCGTTCGAGGGCGCGCGCGGATCGTGACGTCGCCGTTGCGCCGCTCGGTCTCCTCGACCATGACCACGGAGTCGCAGTCGGCCGGAACCTCGGCGCCGGTGTAGATGGCGATGCAGGTGCCCTCGGGCACGCGGCCGCGGAAGGGTTCTCCCGCGCGGGATTCGCCCACGATGGGCAGGGTTCGCTCGCTCGCGGCGGGCTCGCTGAGCAGGTCGGCAGCGCGGAGGGCGTACCCGTCCATGGCGCTGCGATCGAAGGGGGGCAGGTCAATATCCGAGACAGCCTCGGTCGCGAGGACGCGACCGACCGCCGTGGCGATCGGCACGGTTTCCTCTACGGCGAGGCCTACGATCCTCTGAAGGATCTCGGCGACAGCCTGCTGGGGGCTCAGCATTCAGGTGGAGAGGGCGGCGGCGACCCCAGTCTCGCGGCTTTCCACTCCACCGGGGAATCCGTACGCCCCCCGGGGACGGGGGGGTCTTTTCAGGGCTTTTTCCGGGAGCCGACGAATCCATGGGAGGATCGAGGCGAAATCCCCAATCTATTATGGAAGATCCGCGCCGGCGGAAGCCTCGACCGGCCCACGCGCCTCGTCCACTCGATCCGGTACGCTGCTTGCTCTCCTGGCGGCGTCTCCACGGCCGTCTCCGGGGCTCCCGGGCTCCGGGGAAGGACCCCGACGGGTCCGCCACCCCGCGCCCGCGGCGTCGCCACCCGGTGCCCGACCCCCCACCGCCCCGCTTCAATCTCCTCGCCCCACGGCCCCCCATGAGCGTCTTCCAGGCCTCCCGCCCCGCCCCTCCTCGCCGCCTGCGCCCCGCCGCGCTGCCCGCCGCGGCGGCCCTGCTGGCCCTCGCCGGGGGCTGCGACGGGAGCTTCTCGATGGGCGGCCCCGGGGAGGAGACCGAGAGCGCCGCGGCTCCCGAGCGCGAGCGGACGCGGGTGCGCGTCGCCGAGCTCGAGCAGCGCGAGATGGTGCACGCGATCGAGACCCACACGGTCGTCGAGTCCGAGCGACAGATTCAGCTCTTCCCGCGGATCGCCGGAGTCGTGACCGAGGTGCTGGTCGAGGAGGGCGACATGGTGTCCGCCGGGCAGGTCCTGCTGCGGATGGACCGCCGCGAGCTGGAGCTCTCGCTCGAGGAGGCGCAGGTGTCCGCGGACGAGGCGCGGTCGACGGTCGACCAGCTCGAGCTCGCCGCCCGCGAGGCCGAGTCGCGCGTCGCCGCGCTGCAGCGCTCCTTCGAACAGGCCGAGCGCGATCACACGCGCAACGAACGCATCGCCATCACGGAGGGCGACGGTCCCGCGCTGATCTCCGAGAAGGACCTGGACGCCAGCCGGCTCGTGCGCGACACGGCCCTGGGCGAGCTCGAACAGGCGCGCCTCGCCCTCGAGCGCGCGCGCGTCGAACAAGCGGCGGCGCGCACGGCGGTGGCCCGCGCCGTCCTGGTCGGGAAGCAGGCCGAGATCGCGCTGTCGCACACCGAGCTCGTCGCGCCGTTCGACGGCGTGATCGCCGAGCGCACCGCGGAGCTCGGCGACATGGCCAGCACGGCCACGCCCGCCTACGTCCTCTCCGATCCCTTCCGGCTGCGCGTGCGCTTCTTCCGGCCGCAGCGCGAGCTCGACCTCTTCTCCCGCGCGGCGACCGAGGAGGTGGCGTCGGGGGCCCACGAGCTCGCGATCGAGGCCACGGCCGAGGCCCACCCCGGGCGCGCGTTCCGCGGACGCATCCAGCGCATCGCGCCGACGATCGACACCGCGGCCGGAGCGTTCCGCGTCACGGCCGAGCTCGAACGCAGCGCCATCGACGACACGCACGCCGTGCTGCTGCCCGGCATGCTCGTGCGGCTGCGCATCGTCACGGACCGTCACCCCGACGCCCTGGTGGTCCCCAAGCGCGCCGTCCGGCGCGAGGGGGACGCCACGCTCGTGTTCGCCGTCCGCGACGACGTCGCGCGGCGCATCGAGGTGCACGAGGGCTTCACGTCGGACGAGCACGTCGAGATCACGGTCGCCGACGATTCGGAGCTCGCCCCCGGCGACCTGATCGTCGTGGTCGGCAACCGCGACCTCGAGGACGGCGTCGAGGTCGACATCGAGGACCGCCGGCCCGCCGCGGCCGAGGAGGCCCCCGCGGAGCCCGCGGTCGCGGACGGCGACGTCGAGGACGCGCAGGCGGCGTCGGGCGACGAGATCGCCGGGGGCTGAGCGCCCGCCCCTCGCCATGACCGACCCGCAAGAGCCCACGTCGCCGCGCGCCCCCGGCGGAGCCGGCGACGGCACCGAGAGCTCGGGGCTCTTCGCCCTGGTCGTCGGAAGGCCGGTCGCGATCGCCATGCTCGTGCTCGCGATCGCCGTGTTCGGCGTCGTCTCGTTCAGCAAGCTGCCCGTCGACCTGCTGCCGGAGATCAACTACCCGACGCTGACGGTGCGCACGACCTATCCCGGCGCCGCGCCGGAGGACGTCGAGGATCGCGTCTCGATCCGGCTCCAGGAAGCGCTCTCGACGCTGCCGAACCTCGTGCGCTCGACGTCCATCAGCCGCGCCGAGACCTCCGACATCGTGCTCGACTTCGACTGGGGCACGCCGATGGCGTTCGCGGTCCAGGACGTGCGCGACCGGCTCGACAGCATCCGGCTGCCGAACGGGTCGGAGCGTCCGCTGATCCTGCGCTACGACCCGAACCTCGACCCGATCCTGCGCCTGTCCGTCTCGACCGCCGAGACGGCGAGAGGCTCGCGCGATGCCGTCCGCGAGCTGATCCACCTGCGCTGGCTGGCCGAGAACCGCATCAAGCGCGAGATCGAGAACCTCCCGGGCGTCGCCGCCGTGCAGGTCCGCGGCGGCCTGCAGGAGGAGATCCGCGTCGAGGTCGACCCGTTCAAGATGGCCGCGCAGGGCCTCGATCCCGCGCGCGTCGCGCAGCGCCTGGCGGCCGAGAACCTGAACGCGTCGGGCGGCTCGATCCTCGAGGGCTCGACCGAGTACCTCGTGCGAACGCTCAACGAGTTCCGCGACGTGCAGGAGATCCGCGAGCTCGCCATCGAGACGCGCGGCACGACCGCCATCCGCGTCCAGGACATCGCCATCGTGACGCGCGGCCACGAGGAGCGCGAGGTCGTCACGCGGTTGGACGGCGGCGAGGCCGTCGAGATCGCGATCTACCGCGAGGCCGGCGCCAACATCGTCGACGTGGCCGAGGCCGTGCGCACGCGCGTCTTCGGCACCGAGAAGCAGCGCGCGTTCACCGCCAACCTCGACGCCAAGACCAGCGGCCCCGAGCAGCTGCGCGACCGCGAGCAGTCGAACTACATCGGCTGGCGCCTGCGCAAGGACGTCGAGGTCGACCTGCTGTCCGATCAATCGACGTTCATCGCCGCGGCGGTCGACGACGTGAAGCAGGCCGCGGTGCTGGGCGCCGTGCTGGCGGTGCTCGTGATCTGGATCTTCCTGCGCCGGCCGTCGTCGACCTTCGTCGTGGGCCTGTCGATCCCGATCTCCGTCGTCGTCACGTTCGCCCCCATGTACCTGATGGAGGTGTCGCTCAACATCATGTCGCTCGGCGGGCTGGCGCTCGGCGTCGGGATGCTCGTCGACAACGCCATCGTGGTGCTCGAGTCGATCACGCGCTGCCGCGAGGAGGGCGACGACCTGCGCCACGCCGCCGTGCGCGGCGCGCGCGAGGTCTCCGGCGCCATCACGGCCTCGACCCTGACGACGATCGCGGTGTTCGCCCCCATCGTCTTCGTGCACGGCATCGCCGGGCAGATCTTCGGCGACCAGGCGGTGACGGTCGTGTCCGCGCTGCTCGTGTCGCTGCTGGTCGCCGTGCTGTTCATTCCGATGCTGGCCTCGCGCGAGTGGCTCTCCGGCGGCGGCGGGCTGCGTCCGGGCGTCGGCTTCGGGCAGCTCGTGCGCGAGCTCTGGCTGGACCCGGTCCGGCGCGCATGGAGCGAGCGCCTCCCGCTGGTCGCACTCGGGCTCACGCTGTTCCAGACCGTGCTCTTCGCGCTCGGCGCGCTGCTCGCGATCCTGCTGCGCGTGGTCACCTGGATCGCGCTCGGGCTGTTCTGGCTGGGCTGGGTGCTGACGTGGATCCCGCGCAAGCTGTTCGACGGGCTCTGGGGCGCGGTCGAGGCCGTCTACCCGGTGTTCCTCGGCGCGGCGCTGCGGCTGTCGTGGGTCGTGCTGCTGCTCGCGGGGGCGCTGGTGTGGGCCTCGTGGCAGCGCGTGCAGGTCCTGGGCGTCGAGCTCCTGCCCGAGATCCACCAGGGCGAGTTCACGGCGCACATCGGCCTGCCGATCGGCACGCCCCTCGAGCAGACCGACGCGGCGCTGGCCGAGATCGACGCCGACATCCGCGCGCTGGAGGGCATCGAGCTCACCGCGCTGACGGTCGGCGTCGAGTCCGACACGCTGACGCGCGACATCGAGGGCGAGCACACCGCGCGCCTCACGGTGCGCCTGGTCCCCGAGGCCGCCTCCGTCGAGGACGAGGAGCGCGTGCTCGCGCAGGTCCGCCGCGTGATCGGCGACCACCCCGCCGTGCAGTCGCTCGACATCTCGCGCCCGACGCCGTTCTCCCTGGACGCGCCGATCCAGGTCGAGGTCCTGGGTCACGACCTGCAGCTCATGGAGGAGGTCGCCGCGAAGGCCGTGGAGCGCATGTCGGTGCTGCCGCTGACCGACGTGCGCACCTCCGTGCGGCCGGGCCACCCCGAGGCGCGCATCACGTTCGACCGCGACAAGCTGCTGGAGTACGGCCTCGACCTCGCGGCCGTGTCCGGCCTGGTGCGCGACCAGGTGCTCGGCAACGTCAGCACGCGCTTCGCCGAGGGCGACGAGCGCATCGACGTGCGCGTGATCGGCGACGAGATCCTGCTGGGCTCGCTCGAGAACGTCCTCGACCTCGTCGTGAACCCCAACGCGCCCACGCCCGTGCCGCTGTACGCGGTGGCCGACGTCGAGACCGTGCAGGGGCCGGCGGAGATCCGCCGCATCGGCAACTCGCGCGCCGTCATCATCACGGCGACGGGCGCCGACCTCGACCTCGGCGGGATCACCGAGGCGGTCGCCGACGTGCTCGGCACGCTCGAGGTCCCCGAGGAGATCGCCGTGCAGCTCGGCGGCCAGAAGCGCGAGATGGACGAGGCCCAGTCCAGCAT
>CAYGPA010000151.1:3915-10573 GCA_964351535.1 uncultured Planctomycetaceae bacterium | reverse complement strand
CAGGTCATGAACAGGTTCGGACGCTCGATCCCGGCGCGCAGCACCACCGGATCTTCGAGGTGCAGCTCGCGCACGATGTGCTTCGACACGCGCGGCGTCGCCGTGGCCGTCAGCGCGATCGTCGGCGGGTTGCCGAGGCTCGCGCGGTACTGCCCCAGGCGCGAGTAGTCGGGCCGGAAGTCGTGCCCCCACTGGCTGACGCAGTGGGCCTCGTCGACCGCCATGCGCACGATGTTCAGATCGCCCTCGATCTCCTGGAACTGCGGGCTGCGGAAGCGCTCGGGCGTGATGAAGAGCAGGTCGTAGGAGCCGCGCAGCGCCGCGGCGATGCGCCGCTTGCGCTCGCTCGGCGTGATGGACGAGTTGATGAAGTTCGCGCGGATGCCGCGCTCGCGCAGCGCGTCCACCTGGTCCTTCATCAGCGCGATCAGCGGACTGACGACCAGCATCAGGCCGTCGAGGACGACGCCCGGGAGCTGGTAGGCCAGCGACTTGCCGCCGCCGGTCGGCATGACGAGCAGCACGTCGCGGCCGGCCAGCACGGCCTCGATCGCGGCGCGCTGGAAGCCGCGGAACTCCTGCAGCCCGAACGTGTCGCGCAGCGCGCGCTCGGCGGCCTCGACGAGCTCGGGCGGTGCGACGACCGGCGTGGCCTGCGGCGCGCGCGGCTTCCCGCGGGCCTGCTTGCCGGAGCGTGCCTTCCGGCCCCCACCGACTCGCTTGCCCCCGCGCCGCTTGCCCGCGGCCTTCTTGCCCCCAGCCTTCTTGCCCGTCTTCTTCTCACCGAGAGCCCGGTCGTCGCCGGGCTTCTCGCCCCGGGGCTGCTTCCCGCCGCGCCGGGTCCGGCGCTTGCGCGAGCCCTCTCCCGCCGCGGAATCGGCCGGCTGCGGCTCGCTCCGGCGCTTCCGCGCGGGCTCGCGCTCGCGAGCGGGCTCGGCCTGCGAGTCGGCTCGCGCGCGGGGGCGGCGCTTCCTGGAGGCTTTCTTCGCCATGCGGGGCCATTGCGGCGTCGCGGGGGGCCGCGTGCAAGTCCCCTCTCCACCGGAGGCCTCGATTCGGCCCTCGCCGCGGCGCCCGGGGAGCCGGACGTCCGTCAAGTTCGGAGGTTCGCAGGGTCGAAACCCCTGGTGAGGTCCCTCCACCTTGGCCGGCCGTATCCAGCACCCCGAAGACCTGATCCGCGAGTGGGCGCAGATTCCGACGCTGCCCCAGGTCATCGTGCGTCTCGGCCGGCTGATCGACGATCCCGACGTCGGCCTGCGCGAGATCGGCGCGGTCGTGGCCGAGGATCCGCCGCTCGCGAGCCAGGTCCTGCGGACGGCGAACAGCGCCTACTACGGCTTCGCGCAGCGCGTGGTCTCGCTCGAGCACGCGGCGACCCTCCTCGGCGGCCGCAACCTGCGCAACATCGTGCTGCAGGCCTCGGTGATGAAGATGTTCGCCCACGTCGGCGGGCACCCGGGCCTCGACCTCGAGCAGCTCTGGCGCCACTCGATCCTGACCGGCCAGCTGTGCTGGACCGTGGCCTTCCGCTGCCGCGCGGAGCTCGGCCTGGCGCCCGAGGAGTTCTACGTGATCGGGCTGCTGCACGACATCGGCAAGTTCGTGATGCTCGACGGCCTGCGCGAGGAGTACACGCAACTGCTCGCCGACGCCGAGCGCAGCGAGCGCCCGATCCACGTGGCCGAGCGCGAGGCCTTCGGCTTTCACCACGCCGACGTCGGCTCGGTCGTGGCGGCCCACTGGAAGCTGCCGCCTCTCGTCTGCGAGGCGATCCGCTTCCACCACGGTCCGCGCGACGCCGTGGCCAGCGATCCGCGCGTGTCGATCATCGCGAACATGAACCTGATGGTCAGCCGCGTGCGCGCCGGGGACATGCTGGGCGCGGCGGCCGTGATCGACGACGACGTGCGCCGCTTTCTCGGGCTCAAGACCGAGGACGTGGCCGACATCGTGCTGTACGCGGCCGAGATCCAGGATCACGTCGAGGTCTGACGCGCGTCCGCGCGCGCCGTCTCGTCGGCGTCCGCCTCGGCCGCCGCGCGCCGACCCGCCTCCACGTCGACGCGCGAGAGCACGAGCGCTCCGGCGACGAAGAAGAACACGATCGAGCCGATCCCCGCGCTGCTCGACCCTGTGCGGCTGCGCACGAGCAGGAACAGCGCCGGGCCCAGGAAGCCCGCGAAGCGCTCCAGCACGCCGAACAGCGCGAAGAACTCGGCCGACTTCGCGCGCGGGATCATGCTGGCGAAGAGCGAGCGCGACAGGGCCTGGCAGCCGCCCTGGACGGCGCCGACGAGCAGCGCCATCACCAGGAAGTCGCGGCCGGTCTCCAGGCGGAACGCGAACAGCGCCACGACGACGTACACGGCGATCGCCACGAGGATCGCGCGCTTGGCGCCGATGCTCCGCGCGAGGCGACCGAACAGCAGCGAGCACGGGACGCCCACGAACTGCACGAGCAGGATCGCGCCGATCAGCGTGCCGGTCGCGATGTTCTTCTCGTCGCCGTAGATCGCCGCGAGCCGGATGATCGTCTGGATGCCGTCGCCGTAGAGCAGGAACGCGAGGATCATCCAGGCCGCGTGCCGGTAGCGGCGCAGCTCGCGAAAGGTGTCCCGCAGCTGGCGGACGGAGCCCATGACCGAGGGTGACCCCGCGCCCCGGCCCTCGGCCGGCGGCTCGGGCACGCGCCGCAGCAGCGGCAGCGAGAAGAAGAGCCACCACGCCGCGACCGACAGGAACGCGAGCCTCGTCGGCAGCGTGGCCTGAGCATCGGTGAGGCCCGCGCCGGACGGCAAACCGAAGAGCTCGGGCTTCTGGATCCATGCGAGGTTCAGCGCGAGGATCAACCCGCCGCCGAGGTAGCCCAGCGCGTAGCCCGACGTCGAGACGCGGTCCACCTCCGACGGGCGCGCGACGTGCGGGAGCAGCGAGTCGTAGAACACGAAGCTCCCCATCGCCCCCGCGTTCGCGAGCCCGAACAGCACGAGCGCCGGCAGCCACGTGCCGTGGCCGAGCCAGAACATCCCTGCGACCGAGCCCGCCCCGAGGCACAGGAACACGACGAGCAGGCGCTTGCGCACGCCCGCGTGGTCGGCGTAGGCGCCGAGCAGCGGCGCGAGCACGGCGATGACCACGAGGCTCAGGGTCGTGGCCAGCGAGAACCTCGAGGTCGCGTCGCCCGGCTCCAGCCCCGCCGCGCAGACGCGCGCGAAGAAGATCGGGAACACCGCGGTGACGATCACCGTCACCATCGCGGAGTTGGCCCAGTCGTAGAGCGCCCAGGCGCGCAGCTCGGGGCGCTGCAGGCCGAGTCGCTCGAGCAAGGGTCTCGCCGCGGCCTGCTTCTCCGGGGCCTCCACGCTGCGGTTCTACCCCGGCAGGAGGCCGCGGGCGAGGGGCTTGCCCCCGCGGGGCGACTTCTCGAAACTCCGCTCATGGCCGACGAAGCGAATGCGGCGGACCTCCCGCTGATCCTCTTCCCCACCGACCTCGAGCGCCGGCGCTTCGGCGACCAGGGCGGGATCGGGCCCGAGCTCGCCGACGTCGCGCTCTGCGGCTTCGGTCCCGTCGCCGCGGCGGCCCGCACGGGCGAGCTCCTCGCGGTCCGCCGGCCGTCGCGCGTGCTGCTGATCGGCATCGCCGGCGCCTACGACCTCGACACGCACCCGGTCGGCAGCGCGATCGAGTTCGGCCGCTGCGCGATCGACGGCGTCGGCGTCGGTCAGGGCGAGAGCTTCGTCCCGCCGCCGGCCCTGGGCTTCCCGCAGTGGCCGGGGCACCCGGGCACCGGGGGTCCCGAGGAGGCCGCGCCGCCGCACGCGCTGGCCGACGTCGTCCCGCTCTCTCCGCCCGAGGGCGTGCACACCGAGCTCCTGCTGACGACCTGCGCGGCCTCCGACGCGCCCGAGCTCGCCGCGCAGCGCCGCGAGCGCTACCCCGAGGCCGTGGCCGAGGACATGGAGGGCTTCGGCGTCGCGCTCGCCTGCGCGTTCGCCGGCGTCCCGCTGCGCATCGTCCGCGGCGTGTCCAACGAGGTCGGAGACCGCCGCCCCGAGCACTGGCGCATCCCCGCCGCCCTCGCCGCCGCCCGGCGCCTCGCGCTGGACATCCTGCACTCGAGCGAGTCCTGGGGACCGCCGGCGTGACGCGGACGCAGCCATGACGCGCGTCCACCTCGGGATCTCGACCTGCCCCAACGACACGTTCGCCTACGCCGCGCTCCTCGAGGGTCGCGTCGACGGGCGCGGGTTGCAGTTCGAGGTCGAGCTCCTCGACGTCGAGGAGCTGAACCGCCGCACGCTGCGCGGCGAGTTCGACGTCGCCAAGGTCAGCTTCGCCGCGGTGCTGGACCGCGGCGCCGAGCTGGGCGTGCTGCCGGTCGGCTCGGCGCTCGGCTTCGGCGTCGGGCCCGTGCTGCTCGGTGCGCCCGGGCGCGCGCAGCCGGCGCGTCGCGTCCTCGCGCCGGGCGAGCACACGACCGCGGCGCTGCTCTGGAACCTGTTCCACGCCGGCGACGTCGAGCCGCGGCACGTCGTGTTCTCGGAGATCATGCCCGCGCTGCAGCGCGGCGACGCGGACCTCGGCGTGTGCATCCACGAGGGCCGCTTCACGTGGCGCGAGCAGGGCCTCGAGCTCGTCGAGGACCTCGGCGCGACGTGGGAGCGAGCCACGGGCCTGCCCCTGCCGCTCGGCGGTCTGGTCGCGCGCACCGACCTTCCGGCCGACGTCGGGCGGCGGGCCCACGCCGTGTTGGCCGACTCGCTGCGCGCCGCGCGGCGCGACCCCGACGCGAGCCTGCCCGCGATGCGCGCCCACGCGCAGGAGTTCGACGACGACGTGCTGCGCCGGCACGTGGAGCTCTACGTGACCGCCGACACCGAACACCTCGGCGAGGACGCGCGCCGCGCGCTCACCGAGCTCTCCGCGCGCGCGTGGGGCCGCTCGCGGGACGGCGCGCGGGAATCAAGCGGGCTGCGCGCGGGTGCCGAGCCGCTCGGCGTGCTCGACGACCGCCTGTTCCACCTGGCCGCGCCCGCGGAGCTCGAGGCCTTCCGCGCGCGCGCCGCGGTCGACTCCGCGGCCCGCCACGAGCCGCCCTCGCTCGCGAGCGAGGGCTTCGTGCACCTCTCCTACGCGGACCAGCTCGCCGGAACGCTGGGAGCCCACTTCGCGTCGGCGCGCGAGCTGGCGCTGCTCGAGGTGCGCCCGGGCATTCAGGACCTGCGCGTCGAAGATTCGCGGGGCGGAGACCGCTTCCCGCACCTCTACCGAGCCCTGTCCGCGCCCGACGTCGTGCGCACGTGGCCGCTGAGCCGCGCGGGCACCGCCGCGGGCGCGCCCTGGGTGCTCCCGCGCCTCTCGCTCGCGGCAACGCGCGACACCGACCCCGGGCAGAGCTTCTAGAGCGCGGCACCGCGCGCGGTTCTGCGCGTGGCCCTGCGCGCGGGGGGCTCACGAAAAAGCGCCCCCGGGACGAGCCCGGGGGCGCTCTTGAGCGGCTCTGAGGGTCCCTGCGGACCTTGCCCGGACGCGGAGGCCCGGGTCGAGAGCGAGAATTGCTCGCGGAGCGTCAGTTCGTTCCGGCGTCGCGTAGCTCGAGCATCTCCTTGCGGATCTCCTGAGCGATGGACTTGATCTCTTGCATCGCCTTGCGGACACGGGCGCAGGCCGCCTTGTTGCCCGAGGTCGCCTTGTCGACGTCGTCTCGGGCGTTCTCCACGGTGGCGACCAGATTCTGGTAGTTCTGGGTCATCGGTGCTCTTGCCTTCCTTGCGGCCTCTTTGAAGCGGTTGTCTAGGACTCCGGAGAGCGGGCTCCGGCGCGAGCGGGCCCCCTCTGACGGCAACAGAGGGCTTTAGAAGACACTTTCGGGGGTACGGATCAAGGCCGAAGGCCCTCCCGAGGCCCGCAGGGCGGGTTTCAAGATCGGGAACCACGGGCTCGAACGGGTGGAGCGCCCCCATTTGGAGGGCGCTTGAAGGGCCTTTGACAGGCATGACCCCGGACGGAGCCAAAACCCACCGTCTTGGCCTCCCGGGCCGATTGGGGCGCCGCAGCGCAGGGTCGGCGGGCCTCCGCGCACTCTCCGCGGCCCCACGAGAGACCTCAGGAGCCGGCCTCGAGCCCCAGGAGCGCGACCACGTGCTTCCACTCCGCGGCCGTCACGGGCTGCACCGAGAGGCGGTT
This sequence comes from uncultured Planctomycetaceae bacterium, assembly GCA_964351535.1. Classification (GTDB taxonomy): domain Bacteria; phylum Planctomycetota; class UBA1135; order UBA1135; genus JAUIDW01. The sequence continues at coordinate 4,381 of CAYGPA010000151.1, read as the reverse complement.
TCCGCGCCGCAGGAGCCCCATCGACGCGAGGCGCTTCTCGGCGCGCAGCTCGTCGAGCGGCACGAAGCGCGCCCCCTTCTTCACGGCGCGAATGTCGACGGCGAACCAGCGCGGGTCGTCGGGATCGCTCTTCGGATCGTGGTGCGCGTCGGAGCTCTCGAACTGGGTCGGGTCGGGATACCCCGCGCGCACGACCTCGGCGATGCCGACCACGCCGGGGGGCTGGCAGCTCGAGTGGTAGTAGAGCACGCCGTCCCCCACCTGGACGTCGTCGCGCAGCAGGTTGCGCGCCTGGTAGTTGCGCACGCCGTCCCACAGCGTCGTGCGCTTCTTGGCCTTCCAGAGATCGTCGAAGGAGAAGGCGTCGGGCTCCGACTTGAAGAGCCAGTAGCGTCGTTTCGCGGGCATGTCGGGTTCCTCGAGGTTCTGCTCACGGGCCCAGCAGCCCGTTGAAGCATCGCTTCGG
>CAYGPA010000151.1:0-3905 GCA_964351535.1 uncultured Planctomycetaceae bacterium | reverse complement strand
CTGGATGACTTCTTCAACGGTCTGCCAGGCCCGGAGGGCCGGCTGGCCCCGTGCCGGGTCCGCGCAGGCTCACGGGCGGACCCAGGATCTCGGTCCAGACGACCGCCTGGCGCAAGGCTCTTACGGACCGCGCCGTCGCCGCATCGCGCAGGTCCGCGCGGGTGCTGCCGTAGGGGTCGGAAGTGCTGACGCTCAGGTCGACCGCGGGCATGGCCGCGATCCGCGACACGTCCGAGGCGAGCGGCGGGGCGGGATCGGTCGCGAGCGACGCTACCCGGCGGCCCGAGGGGTCGGAACCCCGGGGGCTCGCGCGCCCGGCGTGGGACGTCAGGCCGTCGGTCGCGACCGTCGTGGAGCCCCGACGCTCGAGCTGGTTCTCGAGGACGATGTCCTCGAGCCCGCCGAAGACCGGCTCGTGCACCGGTTCGGCCGGCCGCGGGGCCGGGCGTTTGCGGGGTCGGGGAGGAGCCGGGACGGGCGCGGGCGCCCGCCGTGCCTCCCGGGCTTCGGTCCCGGCCTGCGGGAGCTCCCCGCGCAGGAGCTGCTCCCACAGCTGGCGTCCCTCGGCCGGCTCGCCCGACGGGACGTCGGTCGCGTCCGGCTCGTCGAGCGCCTCCGTCGTGGAGCGTCCGCTGCGACGCGCCGTCTCGACCTCGGCGCGCTTGCGACGCGACGCGAGGATCCCGCGGGCGACGGGCAGCAGGAAGATCACGAAGAAGACGAGGGCCTGGAAGAGCTCCTCGACCCGAAACCCGGTGCGCTGCAGCAGGGCGATCACGACCACGACCTACTTCGGGGCTCCGCCGGAGGACGGGGCCTCGCCCCCACCGCCTTCGCCGGCGATGTTCGAGCGCATCTTCGTGTCGGACTCGATGTTCCGCAGGCGGTAGAGGTCCATGACGCCGAGATTACCGTTGCGCAGCGCCTCGGCCATGGCCTTCGGCACCTCGGCCTCGGCCAGCACGACCTTGGCGCGGTTCTCGACCACGGCGGCCTTGAACTCCTGCTCCGCGGCGACGGCCATGGCCCGGCGCTTCTCCGCCATGGCCTGGGCCACGCGCTTGTCGGCCTCGGCCTGGTCGGCCTGCAGGCGCGCACCGATGTTGCTGCCGATGTCGACGTCGGCGATGTCGATCGAGACGATCTCGAAGGCCGTTCCGGCGTCGAGCCCGCGCGACAGCACCGTCTTCGAGATGTCGTCGGGGTTCTCGAGGACGTGCTTGTGCGTGTCCTTCGAGCCGATCGTCGACACGATGCCCTCGCCGACGCGCGCGATGATCGTCTCCTCGCCGGCGCCGCCGACCAGGCGCGCGATGTTCGTGCGCACGGTCACGCGCGCCTTCGCGAGGACCTGGATGCCGTCCTTGGCGACCGCCGCGACCTCGGTCTTGCCGGACTCCGGGTTGGGGCAGTCGATGACCTTCGGCGTGACGCTGGTGCGCACGGCGTCCAGCACGTCACGACCGGCGAGGTCGATGCTGGAGGCCGTGCGGAAGTCCAGCTCGATGCCGGCGCGGTCGGCGGCGATCAGCGCGCGCACGACGCGATCGACGTGGCCGCCGGCGAGCAGGTGCGCTTCGAGATCGCGCTTGTCGACCTTGGTGATGCGCGACTGCACGAGCATGACCATGGCGTTCACGATCGCCGAGGGGTTCACGCGCCGCAGGCTCATGCCGAACATGTCGAAGAGCCCGACGCCCGCGCCCGTGAGCACCGAGCGGATCCACAGGTTGGCGTACCGCAGGAGCAGGACGAGGAAGACCAGGAAGCCGATCGCGAGGACCACTCCGAGGAGGGTCTTCACGATGGGCCAGGCGCCCTCCTCGGCCAGCACGGCGAGGGGTGCGACGAGGGCGCCCGGTGCGACGAGGGCAGGGGCGACGAACGAGATCATGGGGACTCCTTCTCCGGAGGAACGGGTGTGGACGGTGACGCGGAGCCCGCGTCGGCGGGAACGACGACGACGCGGTTGCCGCGGACTTCGGCGACGCGCACGCGGACGCCGGCCTCGATCATCTCGCCGCGACTGACGACGTCGACGCGGCGGCCGCCGATGCGCGCCATGCCCGCGGGGCGCAGCACGGCCTCGACGACGCCCTCGTGCCCGACCAGCTCGAGATCGCGCGCGTCGGTCGCGGCCGTCGACTCGAACGAGAGTCCGGTCATGGTCAGGCGGCGCCCGATGGGCGTGTTCGGCAGCACCTTGAAGCCCAGCACGATCGCGATCGGCACGAGCAGCGCCACGGCCACGAGGAACTGCACCCCCGTCTCCGTGTCGACGCTGAAGGCGATCGCGACCGCGGCGACGATGCTGGCGGTCGCGAGGATGCTGAGGATCCCGAAGCTCGGGAACAGGACCTCGGCGACGACGAAGGCCAGGCCGAGGCCGAGCAGCAGGATGGCCAGGAGGATCATGCGGCGCCCTCGCCCAGGGGTTCGACGACGAGGCGACCGCCGATCACCTCCACCACGCGCACGCGCCGGCCGACGGCCAGGGGCAGGCCGGGGGCGCGCGCCTCGAATTCGCGGTCGGGGTCGGCGTCGAGCCGCACCTTGCCCACGGGCCGCAGGTCGGTGATGGCCGTGCCCTTGGCGCCCGGTCGAGCCACTTCGGACGACGCGCCCTGCGCCTCCGGCATCGCGGCGGCGTGCAGGCTGCCCACGGCGGTGGGCTTCAGGACGAGCGCGCGCAGCACCGGGGTGTTCGGCAAGAAGCGCGACAGGACGCCGGCCACGATGAAAGCGGCCGTCAGGCCGAGCAGCAGGTTCAGCCCCGAGTCGATGGCGAGCTGCCGATCCAGCGGATAGGCGAAGTCGGCTCCCGGCCCGAGCCCCGCGAAGAGCAGGCCGCCGAGCACGAGCACGATGCCGAGCGCGCCCGCCCAGATGCTGCCGGGCAGCACGAACACCTCGACGGCGATCAAGACGATGCCGAGGGCCACCGCGACGATGTGCGGCGCGTTGGCGAGCCCGACGAGGTACTGGCCGAACAGCATCAGCGTCAGCGCCGCGATGCCGATGAAGCCCGGCACGCCGAAGCCCGGGATCTTGAGCTCGGCATAGATCGCCACGAGCGCGACGACCAGCAACAGGAAGCGAATCGACGCGAGGAAGCTCGCCAGGTCCTCCGAGCGCGTGCGTTCGAACAGCTCGACCTCGGCACCCGCGAAGCCCGCCTTCTCGAGCACGGTCTCGAGGTCGTCGGCCAGCGCGTCGCCGATGCCGTAGGCGACGGCCTCGGTACCCGAGAGGTTGAGCAGCGTCTCGTCGTCGACGACGGTCTCGAGCAGCGACACCGGGGCACCCGCCTGGCGCAGGTCGTCCCACTCCTGCCCGCCGACGAGGCGCTCGGCGCCGTTCTCCACGATGCGGTACACGCGCACCTTGGGGTCGACCATGGCCTCGGCGAGCTGCGGCGGCCGGCCGTGGCGCTCGGCCCAGGCCCGGAAGTCGGCCCGGAACGCGGAGAGCTGCTTCTCGAGCACGGCCGGATCGGGCGCCGTCGGCTGCAGTCCGCCCGTCGGGCTGATCGTCACGGGCATGGCCGAGCCGATCGTGGCCGAGGAGCGCATGAAGATCTGGTCGCACGAGAGCGCCAGCAGCGCCCCGGCCGACACCGCGTGGTCGTTCACCCAGGCGATGGTCTCGAAGCCGTCCTCGGACGCGTCGTCGATCATCCGCGCGAGCTGCCACATCAGCCCGACCTCGCCGCCAGGCGTGTCGAGCTCGATCAGGATGGCCTCGCGCTTGCCCTTCGACGAGCGCGCAACTCGCTGCAGGTGCCCCAGCGCACCGGAGTCCAGCTGTCCGGAGATGCGCATGTGCGCCACGCCGCGCGCCCCGGCCCTGTCCGCATTCCGCACGCCGTCGAACTCCTGGCCCGCCGGGGCGGCCAGGCTCAGCGA
>CAYGPA010000150.1:0-10608 GCA_964351535.1 uncultured Planctomycetaceae bacterium | reverse complement strand
GCGCGGGCGAGGGCGTCCAGCACGTCTCGGCCGACCGCGTGGCGCGCTCCAGTCGTCGTTCGATCCTGCCGCTGCTCCTGATCCTGCTGCTCCCGCTCGGCGGGGCCGCGGCGTGGTACTTCCTGCGGCAGGGCTCCGCGGCCGCCGGGCGCACGGCCGCCGTGGTCGAACCCGTCGAGGGCAACCTGCTCGCGGACAGCTACTCGTTCGAGGGCGGCGAGGACGACGCGACGTGGACCACCGACGAGGAGGCCGTGGCCGCGTTCTCCGTCAGCCCCGGCGCGCGGCACTCCGGCGAGCAGGGCCTGGTCGCCGACCTCGCCGCCGGCGAATGGACGCGCGCGGTCTCCGCACCCGTGCGCGCACCGCTCGACGGCCGCCTCGAGCTGCGCGGCGTCCTGCGCCTCGAGGGTGCGGCCCGCGCGCGCCTCGGCATTCGCTTCACGTCTTCCACCGGCGGGCCGTCGCCGGTCGAGGCGCTGTCCGCGGTCGTCGGCGAGACCGACGGCTTCGAGGAGCTCGCGCTCGTCACGCCCGTGCCCGGCGGTTACGACCGCGCGCAGGCCCTGGTGCTCGCCGTGGCCGCGGAGACGGGCGACGGCGCTTCCATCGACGTCGACGACGTGTCGCTCGTGCCCTCGGGCTCGGCCGCGCCCGCCGCGACCTTCGAGGAGAACCGCCTCGACCTGCTCGGCGAGCCGGCCTTCGCCGCGAACCTGTTCGAGATCGACACCGTCGTGCTCTCCGGGATCGCGGCCATCGAGTCGCAGGCCCCGCTGCTCGGCGGCGTGACCCCGCTGGTCGCCTCGGCGGATCCCAAGGGGGTCGCGCTGAAGCTCGGAGCGGGCGGTTCCGCGGACCGCCTGGTCCTGCGCGCCGAACCCGCCGCGCTGACCGCCGGCGTCGCCACGATCGGAGACGGCGGCTTCCGCACCCACGCGTCGCAGTTCGAGCGCAGCGACGTCGAGAGCCTGCTCGTCGGGGCCGGGCGCGACCTCGTGCGCCTCGCCTTCGAGCGCCCGATCCGCGTCGTCGGCCGCCCCGCGGGCGAGGGCTTCCGCTTCGAGCTGGATCTGCGCCCCGGCGACGGCCTGCTCTGCCAGCTCGGGTTCCGCGAGGAACGCGCGACGGCCGCGCAGCTCGCCGCGCGGGCGCGCACGGCCGAGAAGGATGGGGCCCACGGAACCTGCCTGCAGCTCTGGAGCGAGCTCCTCGACGAGTTCCCCTACGAGCTCTCGCTCGTGAAGGAGGCGGAGGCGACGCGCTCGCGGCTGGTGCAGGAGGGCATGCAGTCGCTGCAGGAGCTGAAGGTCGAGATCGAACGCGCGCGCTTCTTCGGCCTCGCCGACCTCTTCCGCGAGGTCCGCGCGAGCGTCGCGAGCGTGGTCGAGCGCTTCCAGGGCAGCGAGGTCGCCGCAGCCGGCGACGAGCTCGTCGCCGCCATCGACGCGCAGCTCTCCGGACTCGAGGACGGCCGGCAGTCGCGCGAGCGCGAGCGCCTGACGACGATCCTGCGCACGCTCGAGGGCGCCGAGATGACCGGGCTCGCCGCGGCGGTCGAGGACTACCTGGCCCAGGGCGCCGGTCCGGCCGACGCCGAGACGGACGCCGAGGCCGAGGCCGATACCGGAACCGAGGCCGGGACCGAAGACGAGGACGCCGCGAACACGAACGGCGAGGCACGCTGATGGCACGCACCACCACAGGCATCGACATCGGCCGCCACTCCGCGAAGCTCCTGCGCGGTCAGTACAAGGGCGGGACGTTCCACGTCTCCGACTTCGTGTTCCGGCCCGGCCGGGGCGACGACGTCGGCGCGCTCTGGTCGCAGCTCGATCCGGGCTTCAAGCCGACCGCGGCGCGCGTCGGCCTCACGGGGCGCGACGTCAACATCCGCTACACGCAGGTGCCGCGCGTCCCGGACTGGCAGCTGCGCAAGCTGATGCGCTTCGAGGTCGAGGAGATCGGCGACCAGTCCGGCTCCGAGGTCGCCTCGGACTTCAACCTGCTGCCGACGCTGCCCGAGATCGAGCACGAGGACGTCTGCCTGCTCGCCATGGCGCGCGAGTCGCTGCTCGAACAGCACATCGACGGGCTCAAGGCGGTCGGCGGCAAGCTCGACGCGTTCACGCCGAACTCGCTCGCGCTGTACGTGGCCTGGCTGCGCTACGGGGCGATCGAGGAAGAGACCGTGCTGCTGGCGAACATCGGCCACGACAACCTCGACGTGATCCTCGTCCGCGGTCCGGACCTCCTGTTCGCGCGCAACCTCTCGGGAGGGTCCAAGCTCTTCGACGACGCCGTGGCGCAGCGCTTCGGCGTCAGCGCGGCCAAGGCCGAGGAGCTGAAGAAGAAGCTCGTCACGCTCGAGCCCGGCGCAACCCACCGCGACGCCAACGGCGAGAAGGCCAGCCGCGCCTGCACCGCGCCCGCCGGCCAGCTCCTGTCGCTGCTGCAGTCGACGGTGATGTTCTGCCGCAGCCAGGTGAAGATCGCGTCCCTGAAGGTCGACCGCGTGCTGCTGTGCGGCGGGGGCGCGCGCCTGCGCGGCCTCGAGCGCTACGTGGGCCAGGGCATGGGCGTCCCGTGCGAGCGCTTCGACCCGTTCCGCGTCGTCGACACCGACGGCCTCGACGCGGAGAGCGCCGACCTCCTGCGCGCCCACCAGGACGAGTCCGTCGTCGCGCTGGGGCTCGCGACGATGGCGTCCGACGCCGACGCCTACTCGATCGAGATCCTGCCCTCCAGCGTCCGCCGCGCGCGTGACTTCTTCGGTCGGACGGCGTTCCTGATCGCCGCCGGGCTGCTCGGCGTGCTGTTCCTCGGCTACCACGCGTGGAACCAGTCGCGGCAGCTGGGCCAGGTCGAGACCGACCTGCGCTCGGCGCAGTCGAAGGTGCGGCGTGCGACCGGGATCGACCAGCGCGCGAAGGAGACGATCCAGGAGAACGCCGAGCTGAAGGAGCTCGCCGACGAGCTCTTCGCCGTCGCGGGCTCCGGCGAGCAGATCGCGCGGACCGTGATCGCCCTGCGCGGCTCGCTCCCCGCGGAGTTCTGGATCCAGGAGCTCTCGAGCGAGTGGTCCTTCGACGAGGACTGGGGCGTGGACCGCGGTAGCGAGCGCCCGATCCTGCACCTCGAGGGCCGCGCGCGCGAGGGCACCGAGTCGATGGCCTCGCTGTACGAGAGCTTCCTCGCCCAGCTGAACGCGCTTCTGCCCGGCGCCCGCCTCAAGCAGCGACCGAGCCCCTCGGGCGACAAGTTCACGGTCGACATGACGCTGCTGGCCCCGGCCGATCCCGAGGCCGCCGCGGACACTCCGTCCGGGGACGACGACGAAGAGACGGGGAGCTGATGGACCTCAACGCCTACTGGCAGGAGAACAAGCGCTTCGTCACCGTCGTGGTCGCGGGGCTCTTCGCGTTCCTGATCGGGATGCTGCTCGTGTCGAGCTTCGTCGGCGACGAGCTGCGCAGCCAGCGCCGCGCGCTCGACGCCGCGCGCCGCCAGCTCGAGAAGCCGATGCTGGCCCAGTCCGACCTGGCCGCGGCCGAGGACGAGAACGAGGCCCTCCGCTCCGCCGCCGGCGTGCTGGCCCGGGCCGTGCAGTTCCAGCCGCGCGAGCGCTTCCGCCTCGACGGGAACAGCTCCGCCAGCAACCGCTACTTCGCGACCGTCGCCGACCTGCGCGACGAGCTGCTGCCGCTCGCCGGTCGCTCGGACCTGTCGCTGCCGCCCGACCTCGGCCTGCCGGCGCTCGCGCCCACGCGCGAGGAGGAGATCGAGCGCTACCTCGACGCCCTCGACGTCGTCGACCGCGTCGTGCGCCTCGCCATCGACGCGGGCGTGCCGCGCGTCGAGGAGATCCGCATCCAGCTCGACCCGGCGCTGCTCTCGGGCCGCGGTCTCGGCCGCATCGAGCGCACCAAGGTCGTGTTCAAGTTCGCGGGACCGCCGGAGCCCCTGGCGCGCCTCTGCGTGCTGACGCAGTCGCCGCGCGACGAGGGCGTGCTCCTGATCCACGAGCTCGACGCGCGCCGCTCCGGCAAGAAGCGCGACGAGCTCAGCGCCACGATCACCTTCGTGGCGGCGCGACTGCACGGTCTCGAGGACCTCGAGCTCACCTCCGACGGCGGAGCCTGATGCCTGACGGGAAGTCATGATGGAAGTGCGCCAAGAACAGGTCGTTTTTGCCGGATCGCTGCTGCTCGTCGGCTGGCTGGTCTACGGCTCGATCGACTCCGCGCCGGTGCAGAAGCGCGGCCGCAGCCGCTCCCGCCGCGCCGCCGAGGCGGAGCTCGCCGTGCAGAGCCACCCGGCGCCCGACGTCTCCATCGCGCTGCCCGCGGAGCGCCCGCGCGATCTGTCCGCGCGCGACCTGTTCACGGAGCCGCGCGACACGCGTCCGCTGCCGCCGCTCGAGTTCGAGGCGCCGCCGCGCGAGCCGCTCTTCGCGCTGAAGCCGCCGCCGCACCCCCAGCCGGGCGCCGCGGCCTTCGGCAAGTTCCTGCGCGCGCGACCCGCGCCGGCGCCGGTGCCGCTCCCCGGGCTCTTCCTCGAGGAGGAGGAGACCGAGGCCTCGGAAGGCGTGCTCGACGGCCTCTCGGCCGCGGTGGACGACGACCTCAGCGCGCAGCAGCGCGCCGCGCAGGTCGCGAGCTGGAAGAAGCTCTACGACTGGATCCGCATCCACCAGGGCGCGCCGCTCTTCGGCACGATCCGCAACCCGGACCGCTTCGCGCTGCGCTCGAACGAGGAGCCCCTGCTGTTCGTCGAGGTCGATCCGACGACCGGCCTCGAGCGCTTCCCGGGCCAGGAACCCGTGACCTACACGCGCGACCGCGTGCTCGAGTTCGACTTCGCCGACACGGTCCAGAACCGCATCCGCGAGCGCGCGCTCGAGTTCGCCGGCGAGCTGACGCCGGGACAGTTCCAGCCGTGCCTCGACTTCGCGCAGTGGTGCGTGGAGCGGCGCCTCGAGGCGGACGACGCGCTCGCGATCGCCGAGGACCTCTACCGCAAGGCGGCGCGCTTCGCGCCCGACGATCCCGCGCCGCGCCTCGGCCTCGCGAACTGCCTGGAGGCGGGCTTCCGCTTCGAGCAGGCCTACGCCGAGTACCGCGCGCTGCTGAAGGACTTCGAGCACCGCGCCGAGGTGCACGTCGGCCTCGCCGAGCTCGAGGCGCGCTTCCGCCTGTTCGAGTCCGCCGAGGAGCGCTTCCGGACCGCCGAGCGACTCGAGCGGACCTCGTGGCGCGTGCGCTGGCCCTTCGGCCGCTTCCTGCTCGACCGCGGCCGCCCCGAGGAGGCGCTGCCGCACCTCGAGGAGGCGTACAAGCGCGAGCCGTCGGGCGAGGCGCGCGAGGCGCGCGCGGGCATCCGCTACGACGCGGGGCGCGCGCTGCTCGCGCTCGGCCGCGCCGCGGAGGCGCTCGATTTCTTCGAGCGCGCGCAACAGGCCGACCCGGACTTCGAGCTCGCCGCGGCGGCGGCGGCCGGCACCCAGGTCCTGCTCGGGAAGGCCGGCTCGGTCCGCGCGCCGGCCGAGGCCGGGTTCTCGCTCCTGCTCGCCGCCGGCTTGACCGCGCTCGAGCAGGAGGACTTCGTCACGGCCGAGCGCAACCTGCTGCTCGCCGCCGAGGCCGACCCGCTGCGCGCCTGGATGGCCTGGCGCGCGCTGTCGTGGCTGGCCGAGATCGCCGGCTACCCCGACGAGGCGATGCGCTGGATCGAACAGGCCTACGAGGCCGAACCGACCGACCCGTGGACGCTCTACCAGCGCGGGCGGCTGCTCGCGGGCCGCGACGAGGACGACGCGGCCGAGGAGTCGCTGCGCGCCGCGCTCGACCTCGAGCTCGACTTCGTCGAGGCCCTGACCGCGATGGGCGACCTGCTCCACGAGAACGGCCGGCACGAGGCGGCCGAGCGCTACCTCGCGCGCGCGCTCGAGCTCGACGAGGCCCAGCCCGACGTGCACGCGCTGCGCGGCATGAACCTGGTGCAGGTCGGCGACCTGCAGGGCGCGCGGACGGCGTTCCGCGCGGCGCTGTCGGAGTCGGCGGGCCACCCCGCGGCCTCCGCCGGCCTGGCGTGGTGCGCGTATCGCCTGGGCGAGCCCGACACGGCCATCCAGCAGTTCGCGGACCTCGACGACCGCCGCCGCGGCGAGTCCGAGGACGATCCGCACCGCCTGTACGCCAAGGCGCAGATCGATCGCCTGCAGGACCACCTCGAGAAGGAGGTCTGGTCCGACGGCTTCGAACGCCGAACGCTGCGCAACGACTGGAGCGTCGGCGGCGCGAGCAACGGACCGACCGCGAGCCTCGTCGCCGGGCAGTTCCAGCTCGCGGGTACGTTCACCGACGACGGCACCGTGCGCTTGTTCCGCGAGTACAGCTCGCCCGAGCTCGTCTCGTTCTCCGCGAACGTCACGATCAAGACCGGATCGCGCGCGCGCGTCGGCGTGTTCCTCGCGAAGGAGCGCCGGGGCCGCGCCGGCGTCAACGAGACGCTGTCGAAGGTGTCGCTCTCGCGCCACCGCGAGGGCGGCGTCCAGGTCGAGCAGCGCAAGTCGGGGACCACCGAGGACGAGGCCTACCAGGATTTCCCCGCGATGGAGTGGCCCCTGGACCGCCCCGTGCGCGTCACGATCGAGCGCGTCGGCACCGGCAGCGAGGCGGTCGGTCGCCTCGTGCTGGACGGCATCCCGGTGGTCGAGGACATCCCGCTGCGGACCTTCGCCTCCTCCAGCGGCGACCTGCGCGTCGGCGTCGAGGTGATCGGCGAGACCGGTCGCGGCATCCAGCTCGTGGTCGACGACGTGGACGTCGTGAAGCGCAACCCCCCCCGCTGAGCGCGATTGCACCCATGAAGACCCTCCGCTCCCCCCGCTCTCGAGTCACGCCGCTGCAAGCGGGCTTCACGCTGATCGAACTGATCGCGGTGCTCGTGATCCTGTCGATCCTGGCCTACTTCCTCTACACGAACCTCGGCGACGCCCAGGGCGCCGCCAAGCAGGCCTTGACCGAGACCCAGCTCCAGCAGTTCGACGCCGCCTGCGCCGAGTACGAGAACGAGTACGGCGACTACCCGAGCTCGAACTTCGCCGGCGAGGACGGCGCGCTGCCCAACGAGCTGAACGTCGGCTCCGAGAGCCTCGTCGTCGCGCTCTGGAGCGAAGAGTGGCAGGGCGGCGGCCTCGACGAGGACGCGCTCGTGAACACCGACGGCGACGCGACGCGCAAGCAGGTCACGAGCTTCGGCGTGCGCGATCTCTTCGAGCTCGCCGATCAGTGGGACAACCCGGTCGCCTACTTCCACCACCGCGACTACGGCCGCGTGGACGTCTACATCACCTACGACCCCGACACCGGCGAAGAGGTCGAGAGCTCCGTCGTCGCCCGCAAGAGCGACAAGACCGGCCGCTGGGCCAAGCCGCGCGGCGTGCAGATCATCTCGGCCGGCGCGGACGGCCGCTTCGGTACGGAGGACGACCTCACGAACTTCCAATGAGCGCTCCGGTCGACGACCCGGCGACGATCGCCAGCTCGAGCAGCGCCGTCCCGCGGCGCGCCCCGCGCCGCGGAACCACGCTGCTCGAGCTGATGCTCGTGCTGACGATCGTCGGCCTCGTGTTCGGGATCGGGTTCGGCCTCCTGACTTCGCTCGACCTCGGCCAGCGCGCGGCCGTCGGCATCGTGCAGAACGTGCTGCGCGCGGCGCGCAACACGGCGATCGCCAGCGACGCGCCGGCGCTCGTGCGCTTCGACCTGGAGCAGGGCCAGCTCACCGCCGAGGCGCTGCAGGTCGTCGGCACGTGGCACTTCGAGGAACCCACGCTGCGCGGTGCCTTCGACCTGACCGGCTCGCTCGAGGGTGCCAAGATCGTGCCCGCGGGCTTCATCGGCGGCGCGCTGTCCTTCGAGGATTCGCCGCGCGGCTCGACGGCCAGCATCGGCGTCACGCACCTGCCTTCCTACGACATCGCGAACGGCTTCGCAATCGAGCTGGCGGTGTACCTCTCCGACGAGCCCGCGGGGCGCGTGGTGGACCTCGGCGGCGCGGCGGGGATCGACGTCGTCGACGCGGGGGCGCTCGAGGCCTGGTTCGTGCAGCGCGTCGTGCGCGGAGACGACCAGGACGCGGCCGGCGGCGCCATCGTCGTGCGCAGCGCGCCGGGGCTGGCGCGGCCGGGTCGCTGGATCCGCCTGCGCGCGAGCTACGACCGGCGCGTGTTCCGCATGTCGGCCGACGGCGTGCCGGTGGCCGAGCTCGAGGTCGACGCGCCCGTCTGGAACGTGGAGGGACCGCTGCAGCTCTCCGACGGCCGCCGCTTCTTCGCGGGCAAGATCGACAACCTCGTGATCCGCGCCGTCGGCGCCGAGGAGGTCGTGCAGCTCCCGGGCGAGGTGCGCTTCGCCGCAGGGACGCCGCGCGAGATCCGCTTCGCGCCGGGCGGCAGCCTGGACCGCGAGGTGCACCAGGAACCGGTCGTGATCCAGCTCGAGTACGCCGACGGCCGCCGGCGCGAGCTGCGCGTCGGCCTCTACGGGACGGTCGAATGAGTCCCATGAAGCCTTCCGCACGTCGCCGCGAGGGCATGGCGCTGGTCGCCGTGCTGCTGGCGCTGATGGCGCTGCTCGTGCTGTGCACGCCGTTCCTGCTGGCCTCGCGCAACGCGTCGAAGTCCAGCGCGCAGCTCGCCGACCGCGTGCAGGGGCGGCTCGCGCTCGACGCGGCCGAGCGCCACGCGCGCGCGCGCCTCGGCGCCTCGCACGTCGCGCGCGACGAGACGCCGTTCTGGGACGCGCTCGACGAGCTCGAGGTCAGCAACGTCTTCGACCCCGAGTTCTGGAACGTCAACGACCCGCGCGGCGTCATGTGGGACCTGCAGGTCACCGACGTCGCGGGGCGCATCGACCTGAACAGCGCCGGGCCGCACGTGATCGCGAACGTGCTGGGCGGGACGACGCGCCTCGTGCGCCCGGTCAAGGACGACGACAAGGAGCTGCCCGTCTCGGGCACCCAGGGCTTCGACGAGAAGGGCATCCTGTTCGTCGAGGGCGAGCTGATCGCCTACGACGACGCCGCGGGCACCAGGTTCACGGGGCTCCTGCGCGGGCTCGCCGCCGAGGAGGACGAGGACGGCAACGGGCTCGCCTGCGGGCCGCAGCTCTCCAAGGCGCTGCCGGCCGGCGCGCCGGTCCTCGACGTGCGCGCCTTCGCGCCCGCGCGCTGGCGCTTCGCCGCCGGCGAGTTCCGCACGTTCTCGTTCCTCGAGGAGATTCGCGAGGCCGCGCGCGACTTCGGCTTCGGGCTGGACTACGACGCGCGCCAGCTCGAGTCGCTCGCGGGCGCCACGACGGTCTTCGCCGGCACCGGCGCGGGGCCGGTGTGGCAGCGCGGCGTGCGCGTGCGCAACGAGCTCGAGGCGGGCCTCGACTGCGGCCTCGACGTCGACGAGATCCGCTGGTTCAACCCCGGCACGACCGTGCGCATCAGCGACGGCCGCACGACCGAGTACGGGATCGTGCGCTCGCTCGAGAACAACCAGGTGATGCTCGTCGACGCCGTCGTGAACGACTACTTCGCGTTCACGGCGGTCGTCAGCCCGCTCGCGCGGCGGCCCGTCAACCTGAACACGGCGCCGGCCGAGGTGCTGCAGCTCCTGTTCGAGAACCTGCAGTGGGCGGGCGCCAACGACCGCATCACGAGCCGCGAGGCGCGCGCCCTCGCCGCCGTCGTGATCGAGTCGCGTCCGTTCGAGGGTCACGAGGACTTCCTGCGCCGCGTGGTGCTGCCGGCCGGCGGGCTCGAGCTGCTGCCCGAGGACGCGCCCGTGCGCCCGTCGGTGTTCGAGACCGGCGGGACGATCTGCGCGGCCTACGACGCGCTGGCGCTCTACGCGAACGCGCTGAACGCCAACGACGCGCGCCTCGCGTTCTCGACCATGCCCTTCGCGTTCACGTCGCGCGACGTCTACGACCTCGAGCTGCGCGCGTCGGTCAACGCGCCCAGCGGGGTCGAGCGCGTGTCGGGCCTGCGGCGCCTGGTCGAGCGCATCGTGCCCCAGGGCGAGCTCCTGCGCGTGTGGACGCGTCAGGAGGACTTCGACGAGGAGCTGCGCCTCTCGCGCGAGGCGCCGTGGTGGTCCACGGGACCCGAGTCGACGGCGCGCCACGACACGAGCGTGCGCATCGGCGGCTCGCCGGCCTCGCGCATGTGGCCGCACTTCGGCACCTCCCAGGGCCAGGTCTTCATCCCCGGCATCAGCGAGCTGCCCGAGTCCGCCGAGAACACCCAGCCCGTGCCGCAGCACGTCTTCGCGTCGCGCGAGGACAACGGCTGGGCCCAGCTCTGGGCCTCGCGCGTGATCGAGGTCGACGAGCTCGAAGGCCGCGTGATGCACTTCGACCACGAGACGAACGACCCCGAGGGCCGCTACCTGCCCGAGGAGACGCTCGAGTTCTCGACCGACGACGACATGCTCGGCTGGACCGACCCGGCCGACCCCTTGCTGCGTGCGTTCGACGCGTCGTTCTGGTTCAAGCCGGAGGCGCTGACCGACGGCGTGCTGCTCGACGTGGGCTCGAACTCGCTCGAGGCGGA
>CAYGPA010000149.1:0-10608 GCA_964351535.1 uncultured Planctomycetaceae bacterium | reverse complement strand
GGGACGGTCTGGACGGAGCGGACCAAGCTGCTCGCCTCCGACGCTGCTTCCAACGACAGCTTCGGCCGCCTGGCGCTCGCGGGCGACACTCTTGTCGTCGGTGCGCCCGGCGACGACGACGCGGGGGAGAGCTCGGGCTCGGCCTACGTCTTCACGGGCAGCGGCGCCACGTGGGCCGAGCAGGCCAAGTTGACGGCGGCCGACGCGGCGGCCATGGACCTGTTCGGACAGTCGGTGGACGTGGATGGGGACACGGCGGTCGTGGGCGCCAGGCGGCACGACGGAGCGGGCAGCGACGCCGGCGCCGTGTACGTCTTCACGCGGTCGGGCACGAGCTGGACGCAGCAGGCGCGCCTGTTCGCGCCCGACGCGAGTCCGGGAGGGGACTTCGGAGCGGCCGTCGCGATCTCGGGCGATCGCCTGGTCGCGGGCGCGCCGTTCCACAACTCGATTGGGCCGGTCGGGAGCGCCTACGTGTTTCGCCGCACCGCCGGAGTTTGGGCTCACGAGGCGACGCTCGAGCCCGCGGGGCTCTCGCCGAGCGCGCACTGCGGTGAGGCCGTCTCGATCGAGGGAGACCGCGTGCTCGTGGGCGCCCGCCTGCAGGACCTGATCGCCGACGCCTCGGGAGCGGCCTACCTGTTCGCGCGCAACGGCACCACCTGGAACCAGCTGTTGCGGCTGCAGCCGAGCGACCTGCTCGCCGGGGACGCGTACGGGACCGCGCTCGAGCTCGGTGGCGACTGGGCGGTCGTCTCGGCACCGACGGTCGTGAGTGGCGCCGTCTACGTGCACCGTCTCCCCGCGCCGGACGCGGTGACGTACTGCACGGGCAAGACCAACTCGGCCGGCTGCTTGCCCTTCCTGTCGGTGCTCGGCCCGGCGAGCGTCACGAGCACGATCCCGGCGCAAATCCGCGCGGACGACATCCTCGCGGGACGGGCCGGGCTCCTGCTGTACGGTCACGCGAAGGCCAACCTGAGCTTTCACGGAGGCAAGCTGTGCATCAAGGCTCCCATCGAGCGCTGGCTGCCCACCTGGCAGCCCGGCGGCTGGGGTGAGGGGGCCTGCGAGGCGTTCCTGCTGCGCAACTTCAACTCGCGGATCCAGGGCGGCGCCGACCCGCTGCTGACCGCGGGGCACCGCGTGCACGCCCAGTGGCTCCAGCGCGACCCCTTCGACCCGACCCTGTACGGCGACTCGCTGACGAACGCCGTGCGCTTCACGATCTTGCCGTAGAGCACCGGCGCGCCCAGCGGCGCCGCGGCGAAGAATTCGGAGATTGGGTCCGCGAGTTCCGTTGCGATCCCCCAGCACTCCGGCCGAAGGCTGCAGCGTGGCCTCGAGAACGGACGGAGCGCCGGGCCCGGAGCGCCGCAGGACGTGAACGCAGCTCGCCCCGCGTGGCTCGTCGTCGGCGCACCGCGCAACGGGAGCAGCGGGACGGAATCGGGCGCCTCCTGCGTCTATCGGCGCGGACCCTCCGGGTGGACGTACGAGGACGAGCTCGCGGCCTCGAACGGCTCGGCCCTCGCCGCGTTCGGCGACGAGGTCGACGTTCACGGCCAGACCATCGTGGTCGCGGCGCCCTGCGCCGCACGACGCTGTGCGGTGGCAGGAGCCGTCTACCTGTTCGCCCGGGGCGGATTCGTGTGGACGGAGCTCGCCGACGTGCCGCCGCTGACCCCGAGCACCGAGGCTCGGCGCGGGAACCGCATCCAGAGCGGAGTCGACCCCCTGCTGCCCGTGACGCCGCGGGGACGCGGGACTTCTCAGGCGAGGTCGTCCTTGGCCTCGATGAGGATGTGGTGGCTGTTCGAGCCGGCCGTCCGGGCCTCGAGATGGGGCGCGTAGCCCGGGTCGTTCATGAAGGCCATGGCGGCCTCCCTCGAGGGCCATTCGATGATGACGCGCAGGGCTGCGTCCTGGCCCTCGCCCTCGATGCGTTCGTGGTTGGAGGTCCGGGCGAGGTACTTCCCGCCGTGCCGGGCGACGAGCGTGCTCGCCGTCGCGACATAGTCCGGGATCCACGCTTCGGCGGTCGGCGTGACGGCGAGGACGGAGTAGTAGGTCATGCTGCGGCTCCTTGGGTTTCCGCATCCGCGCGCTGCGACGGCGAACTCCGTCTCAGACGAACTTCGTCTTGCCGGGGATCGGCACGGGGCGGTACTCGAGGGGGCCGAAGGCGTACTCCGTCGGGCCGATGCGGTCCTCGGAGGCCAGCGCCTGCTCCCACGTGATCTCCTGGCCGGTGTAGGCGGCCATGCGACCCATGATCGCCAGCATGCAGCTCTTCAGCGCCCAGTCGCCGTCGTCCTTCGGCTTGCCGGCGCGGATCGACGCGAAGAGCTCGTCGTGCTCCTGCTGGTACATGTCGTTGCCTTCGCCCTCCCAGAACCACTCGTTCTCGCCGCTGATCTCGTAGATCCCGGCGCCGGCGCGGATCGTGGCGACGCCCTTCTCGCCGTGGATCCAGTCGCTGTTGTCGGCGGCCGTGTCGGCGATCTGGCGCGCCATGTGGAAGGCCTGGACCTCGCCGGGGTACTGCCACGTGACGGAGAAGTGGTCGTAGACGTTGCCGTGCTCCGGAAGGCTGCGCGCCTGGCGGCCGCCGACGGCGACGCATTTCTGCGGAGGCACGTCCTGCATGGTCCAGGCCATCTTGTCGAGGCTGTGGACGGCTTGCTCGACGATGTGGTCGCCCGACAGCCACAGGAAGTGCTGCCAGTTCTTGAGCTGCCACGTCATGTCGTCCCACTCGGGCTCGCGGGGGCGCGTCGACAGGGGCCAGGCGTTGTACGTGCTGTAGTAGGAGCGAATCGCGCCCAGGGCTCCGTCGTGCACGCGCTTCCACAGCTCGCGGTGCGGCGCGTTGTAGCGCCAGCAGAAGCCCGACACGAGCGCGAGACGCTTGGACCGCAGGACCTCGATCGCTTCTTGGACCGTGCGGATGCCCGGAGCGTCCACGGCCCACGGCTTCTCGGCGAACACGTGCTTGCCCGCGGCCGCGGCGGCCTGGATCTGCGCCGGCCGGAAGTGCGGCGGCGAGGCCAGGAGCACGACGTCCACGTCGCTCTCGATCAGGCGCTGGTACGCGTCGAAGCCGACGTAGCGCCGGTCGGGCGCGACCTGGATTCGTCCGGAGCGCTCCTCGCCCAGCGAGTTCGTCAGCGCCTCGAGGCAGCTGTCGAGGCGCTCCGGGAACACGTCCGCGATCGCCGTCAGGACGACCGTGCCGTCCTCCGACTTCAGCGCCTGCGACGCCGCCCCGGTGCCGCGACCACCGCAGCCGACCAGCCCCACCTTGATCACGTCGGGATCGTCGAAGCGCGGCTGCGGGCGCCGCGCGCCCAGCACGAGCGGCGCGGCGGCGACGGCCGTGCCCTGCAGGAACCGGCGGCGCGAGACGTGGGAGACGAACGGATTCGGGCGTTTCATGGGAGGCTCCGGGGAGGTGGTGTGCGGGCCGATTATATAGGTAGCGTGGCGCGAGGCGCCCGTTGCGGGCGCGCCCGATCGCCGCCGCCGGGCCACTCGAGGCTTTTGACGCGCCGACACGCCGCGGTCAGGCGTCGGAGTTCGCCGCCACTTGGATCTCGAAACGCCACGACCCGCGAGACGAAGCCGCACGAGCCCCATGTCAGCACGTTCTCGCGGAGCCGGATCGGCCCAGTAGGTCGTCCATCCGCCGTTTCTCGAGGCTCGGTGCGAGTGAATGCTCTGTCACGTGCGCACGCGGCGCCAGCCGCGAGAATGGTCGCCCGAATCACGCCAGGCCATGCCAGCAGGACCTTTGGAGCTGGTGCCGCAGAAGCGGCGACCTGCTGTCGGCTGATTCGTCTCACGCGACCGCAAGTGCATAGCCATTCAGGCGCTCCGGAACCCTGCTCCGACGCGCCCCACCCTCGAACGGAGTCTGAAGTCATGAATCTCTCACGGAAATTTGTCCTGGCCATTGGCCTCGGCGCGGCGCTCGTCGCCGGCTGTAGCACCCTCGAATCGACGAGTCGCACGAGCACCCGCACGAGCGGCGACAGCATGACCGTAGCCAGCCCGAGCGCGATGAACGACACGGGCGCGAGCTCGACTAGCTCGACGAAGAGCTCGACGAACACTGGCAAGGCCGTCCCCGCGGGGATGATCGCCTCGCGCATGGCGTTCCCGACCGGCGACGAGACCACCAGCGCGGTAGTCCTGAACAAGATCGCCCCGGTCGAAGCCGTTGCCGGCGCCAAGTTCCAGTACGAGATCCAGGTCACGAACGTCAGCAGCCTGGCGCTCGACGAGGTCACCGTGAACGAGAGCTACCCGGAGAACCTGCTGGTCGCCGGTGCCGAACCGCGCGACTCCGACACGAACCCGCGCACGGGAACCTGGAAGCTCGGCAACCTGCAGCCCGGCCAGACCAAGACGATCATGGTCATGGGCTCGCCGCGCGCCGCCGGTGACGTCACCACCTGCTCGAAGGTCTCCTACGAGTCGGGCCTGTGCCTGACCATGCCCGTCGTGCAGCCGGCTCTCGAGCTGGAGTGCGAGGGCCCGGCCACCGCGTCGCTCTGTGACACGATCGAGTACCGCTACATCGTGAGCAACACCGGCAGTGGCACGGCCACGGGCGTCAAGCTCTCCGGCTCGCTTCCGGAAGGCATGCTGACCGGTACGGGTGGGACTCGCATCGACCAGACCATCGGCGACCTCGCCGGCGGCAAGTCGCGCGAGATCGTGCTGAAGACCAAGGTCTCCAAGGTCGGCAAGTTCCAGCCCTCGGTGCTGGCCAAATCGACCAACGGTCTCGAGACGAAGCTGATCTCCTGCACCACGGACGTCTCGGCGCCCGAGCTCAAGCTGGTCGGCAAGGCTCCGAAGCGGGCCTTCGGTGGCCGCACCGTGAAGTACGAGTGCACCGTCACGAACTCCGGCAACGGCGTTGCGTCCAACACGATCGTGCGCCAGATCCTCCCGGCCGGTACGCCGATCAAGAAGCTCTTCGACGGCAAGCATGTAGGCAACGCGGTCGAGTGGCGCCTGGGTGACCTGGCCCCGAACGCGAGCAAGACCCTGCAACTGCACGCGACCGCGAACCAGATGGGCACCCTGTCCACGACCATGACGGCCGACGCGGACTGCGCGGACGAGGTCCAGGTCGGTGCGAGCACGGTGGTCGAAGGGATCGCCGCCATCCTCCTGGAGGTGGTCGACGAGGAGGACCCGATCGAAGTCGGATCCGACATCACCTACCTCATCACCGTCACGAACCAGGGTTCGGCCGACGCGACGGGCGTGAAGATCGCCTGCCAGATCCCGAGCAACGCCAGTTACGTGTCCTCCAGCGGTGCGACCCAGGCCCCGGCCGCCGCGGCCACCTCGCAGGCCGTCTCGTTCACGCCGCTCAGCAAGCTTGCTCCGAAGAAGACCGCGACCTGGCGCGTCGTCGTGCGCGGTAACTCCGCGGCGGACGCGCGCTTCAAGGTCTCGATGACGAGCGATCAGCTCACGAGCCCGGTCGACGAGACCGAAGCCACGAACTTCTACGAGTAGTCCGACACCTGTCGGCCAGACCACGGGCCGGGCGTTCCCTTCGAGGGGCGCCCGGCCCTTCTCCGTTCGCGGGGATCCTCGCCCGGACCACGCGACGCGAGGAGTTCCGGTGTTCTCGAGCGCATCGCTCCGGAATCGCGTCCAGGTGGCGCAGAACGGCCGATCGTGCTTCAAGTTGCACGGTGGCGGAGCCGGCAGCGGATCCGCGCGAACGGGCGGATCGATCGCGACGATCACCGCCGTCGCGACCGCGGCGATGAGGGTCCAGCGACCGCGAAGGACAGACTTCCCCACCGCGCGGGATCCAGGAACCGAGATCCGGGTCCACCTTCGACACGGAATGCTCGCCCGAGGGGGAGCGCGCAGGCGCTGTCGGACCCGACGGCTACTCGCCTTCGGGAATCTCGCAAACCAGCCGCAGGCCCACGAACGGTGCGTCCGCCAGCCACCAGATGCTCTTCGGCAGGTTCGGGTCGGTCGCGTTCCACCCGTCGTGCGGCGTTCGCCGCGCGTCGCAGCGCAGGCGGCTGCTGCGGTCGGAGTAGGCGCCGCCGCAGACCGTCGGCTTCCCGTCGGCGCCGACGGCCCACTCGCCGACGTTGCCGTGAACGTCGAACAGGCCGAAGGCGTTCGGCGCCTTCTTGCCGACCGGGTGCGTCGTGCGGTCCGCGTTCGCGCGGTACCAGGCGACGGCGTCGAGTTGCTCCTCGTCGTCCCCCACGCTCCAGGCGCCCTGCGAGCCGGCGCGGCAGGCGTACTCCCACTCCCACTCCGTCGGCAGGCGCCACGTGCGACCGGTGCGGGCGGTCAGCCAGTCGCAGAAGGCGAGCGCACCCTCGAACGACATGGAGATGGCCGGATAGCCGTCGTGCCCGAAGCCGCGATCGACCGCGATGTACGGCACGGTGGGGCGCGCCAGGGCGTCCGCCTCCTTCTCCTCGGCGTCGAGCTCCTCGAACACGAAGGCGTCGAAGACCTCCCACGGCACCTCCGTGGCGCAGATCCACAGGCGCTCGATGGTCTCGGTCCGGTCGCGCTGTTCGCTCCGGTCGCGGAGGACGAGCTCGCCGGCCGGAATCTCGACCAGGTCGAGCGTGGCGGTGGTCCCGGGTATCCTCTGCTCGACCTTCGGGATCTGCCGGGCCGGCGCGGGCTGCTGGGCGGGGAGCGCCGCGGTCGCGCACAGCAAGATGTGGAAGAGGCTCGGCATGAGGCGACCGGTTCCCGCCTGGGCTGTCGGCAGGGGCTGGGTTGTCGAGAGGGTCTTGAGCGTCGCCGGGGCCTGGATCGTCGCGGCTTCGCTGACGGGCTGCGCGAGCTCCACGGCGGAGCCGGGCCGGGCCCCGGAAGCGGCGGCGCCCGAGCGCCTGGAGCGCCACGAGTATAGGCGCGTGGTCATGGGCGTCCAGGCGCGCATCGTCGCCTGGGCACCCGGCGAGGACGTCGCGTTCGAGGCCTGCGCGGCGGCCTTCCGGCGCATGCTCGACCTCGAGCGCGTCCTGTCGGACTACGACCGGGGCAGCGAGGCCATGCGGCTCTGCGCGCGAGCGGGCACCGGCCCCGTGCCGGTCTCGGCGGAGCTCTACGACGCACTCGCGCTGTCGCTCGCGGTGTCGCGCGCGAGCGACGGCGCGTTCGACGTGACCGTCGGTCCGCTCGTCCTGCTGTGGCGAGCCGCCCGGACCGACGGACGCGCGCCGGAGCCCGGCGACGTGGCCGCGGCGCGCGAGCGGGTCGGCTGGCGGGGAGTCGCGCTCGACGCGCACGCCCGGACCGCCGAACTCGCGCGGAGCGGCATGCGCCTCGACTTCGGCGCCATCGGCAAGGGGCTCGCGGTCGACGCCGCGCTGGCCGAGCTGCGGGCCGCGGGCCTGGAGCGCGCGCTGGTCGAGCTCGGCGGCGACCTGGCCTGCGGCGCGCCGCCTCCCGGCCGCCCGTCCTGGGTCGTGCGCGCGGGCTGCGGGGCCGACAGCGAGCTGCTGCGGCTCGCGCACCGCGGCGTGGCGACCTCGGGCGACGCCGAGCAGTTCCTCGAGGCCGGCGGCGTGCGCCACTCCCACGTGCTCGACCCGCGGACCGGATGGGCCCTGACCGGACGCACGTGCACGACCGTCGTGGCGCGGTCGGCGGCCGCGGCGGACGCGCTGGCGTCCGTGGCGAACGTGCTCGGCGTCGACGCGGTCGCCGCCGTGGCCGCGCGACTCCCCGAGGAGTTCCGCGATCCGCAAGTCGTCGACCACCTCACCGCGCCCGCGTCGGACTGACCCGTCCCAGGGAGGTTCGCGGGAACTTCTCGGCCTCCTGACGCCCCCTTGACGTCCGGGGACGACGCTCTCCCGCAATGTCTCTACCTTCCCTGCAGCCCACCGTGCCGGGCCGCGCGTCGGTATGCGCGCCGGATGTCCCGCGAATCGCCTCCAGTCCGGCCAACCTGCTGGGGCTGGACCCCAAGCGCGTCTACCGCGAGCTGGACGAGCTGTTCGAGAGCTCGCCCGTCCCGCCGGACCCCGGTCGCCGCATCGAGTCCTTCCTCGCCGCGCTGTACGAGCGCTTCCAGTCCGACCTCGCCGTGGCCACGATCCGCGTCTACGCCGAGATGGGCGGGCGCTTTCGGCTGGTCGAGGACCTCGGCGAAGGCGGCGGGGACGGCCCGGTGTCCTTCGAGTCCGACGACGCGCTGGTCGAGAGCCTGCGCCAGCGGAAGTTCGCCGTCTACGACGAGGCGTGCTGCGCGCAGATCGAGCCGCCGCCCGGCGGCCAGGCGGCGGCGCTCCTGATCGACGGCTCCGGTGCGCGCCAGCTCGTGCTGCTCTTCTTCGATCAGCGCCGGGACCACGAGGAGCTCGAGTTCGTCGTGGGCGCCGTCCACGCGACGCTGACGACGCGCCTGCTGAAGGAGCGCCTCGGTCGCTCGATGCGCGAGGCCGCCGAGATCCAGGCGAGCCTGCTGCCGGCCGCTCCGCCCTACGTGCCCGGCTTCGAGGTCGCCGGCGCGTCGATCCCGGCCGAGGAGGTCGGCGGCGACTTCTTCGACTACCTGCCGCTGGACTCCGAGACGCTCGGCCTCGCGGTGGGGGACGCCAGCGGACACGGCCTGCCGGCCGCGCTGCTCGTGCGCGACGTCGTCGTCGGCCTGCGCATGGGCATGGGGGGGCGCGAGGCGCGCGCCGGCCGCGTGCTCGAGCGACTGAACGGCGTCATCCACGCCAGCACGCTCTCGAGCAGCTTCGTCTCGCTCGTCTACCTCGAGCTCGAGCGCGGGGGCCTGGTCGAGTACTGGAACGCCGGCCACGAGCCGCCGCTGCTGTTCGACGGCCAGGGCAGTCGCCTGCTGCAGTCGCGCGAGCCCGTTCTGGGCCCGCTGTCCGACCCGCACTTCCGCCGACGCTTCGCGCACCTCGACCGCGGGGCCACGCTGGTGCTCTACACCGACGGAATCGTCGAACGCCGGCAGGCGGACGGCGAGGTCTTCGGCGTCGAGCGACTGACCCAGGTCGTGAGTGCGAGCCTCGACCTCCCCGCCCAGCGCGTCATCGAGCGCGTGTTCGCGGCGGCCGAGGAATTCGGCGGCGGAGCTCCGTGGGAGGACGACGCGACCGTCGTCGTGCTGCGGCGCATGCCGTAGCGGCCTGCGCCGCGCTCGGGCGCGACTGCAGGCGGAGCAGCGCGACTCCCAGCGCGCCCGCGGCGAGCGGCGTCGCGACCAGCGGGTCGTCCTCTTTCACCAGGCGGTACGCGTTGCGCCAGCTGCCGTCGTCGCGCTGGAGCTCCAGCACGGCCGCGGCGATCTCGCGCGCCCACGGGACTTTCACGGGGACGCCGCGGCGCTCGAGGGCCGCGAAGGCGTGCGCGGCGGACCACAGCCAGTAGTAGTGCACCGCGTGGCGCTCGGCCGCGCGCGCCGCGGAGAACTCGCCCGGGTTGGCGTCGGTTCGGAAGCTGCGCTCGAGCCACGCGCGCGCGGCCGCGACGCGCGGGTGATCCGGCGCGAGTCCGCAGGCGAGCAGCGCGCGCAGGCCGTCGGCCGTGGCGCTGCCGTAGGCGCCGCAGCGCTCGCGGCCCTGCGAGTCGACGTCCGCGACGCCGGTCTTGTTCTGGATGGAGCTCGTGGGGCTCAGCACGAAGCCGCCGTCCGCGGGATGGGCGGCGTCCTGGCAGCGCGCGACGAAGTGCAGCGCCTTGCGGATCACGGGATCCTCCGCCTCGAAGCCGCACAGGCGCAGCGCGCCCAGCGCGAAGTTCGTCGACGACAGGTCGGCCTCGAACGGACCGCCGTCGCCGCGCCGCGGGGGCGTGGAGGCGTAGCCGAAGCCGCCGTAGCTCGGATCCTCGGGCGTCCAGCCGAGGTCCTCGTCGAGCTGGTGCTCGAGCAGGAGCGCGAGCCACGCGTCGCGCGCGCGCCGGGCCTCCTCGCCCGGGACGTTCGCGAGCGTGATCGAGGCGAGCGCCGCGGAGTAGACGGGGTAGACCAGGGCCTCGCCGCCGTCGCTCGCGGCGGGGGCGCGCTCGAGGAACACGTCCAGCGCGCGCCGCGCGGCCGCGCCGCAGTCCGCGCCCGTCGGTGCGAAGAGCAGGACCTTCAGCGCGGGTCCGGTCAGCGAGACTCCGTCGCGCAGCGCCGCGTACTCGCGCGAGCGCCAGGTGCCGTCCTGGTCCTGGGCCGCGACGAGGAAGCGCTGCGCGGCGTCGAGGGCCGCGGTCGCGCGCTGCGCGAGGTCCGCTTGCGCCTCGGCGCGGGCCCACGGACCGGCGGCCAGGACGAGGGCCGCGACGTGCGCCCCCCGACCCGGCCGCCGGGAGCCCGAGCTGCGCAGCTCAGCGGTCAAGGGCGGCGACCTCGACGGGGACCGGCGTGCGGTCGGCCATCAGCGTCAGCAGCGCGGCCGACGTGCAGAACGTGCGGCCGGTGATGCAGTGGTGTCCCGACCAGCTGCCGTCCTCGTTCTGCACGCGGCCGAGGTTGTCGGCCATCGCGGCGTCCCAGCGGCGCCAGACGTCGTCGGCGTTGACCACGAGGCTCTCCGAGATGTTCATGTAGCTCAGGAACTCCTCGCCGCCGTTCGAGCCGAA
>CAYGPA010000148.1:3293-10613 GCA_964351535.1 uncultured Planctomycetaceae bacterium | reverse complement strand
CGCTTCTCGCGCCTGCGCAAGAAGCGCGACATGCCCGGCGGGCTGTGGCTGAAGTGCGAGTCCTGCGGCAAGACGATCTACCGCAAGGAGCTCGAGGCCAACCACCGCGTCTGCCCGTCGTGCGACTTCCACTTCACCCTGCCCGGGCGCGAGCGCATTCGCCTGACGCTGGACGAGGGCTCGTGGGAGGAGCGCTACGCCGAGCTCGAGACGATCGACCGGCTCGAGTTCGAGGACAAGGTGCCCTACCTCGAGAAGATCCGGCGCACCGTCGAGCGCACCGGCCAGAACGAGGCGCTGCTGTGCGGGCTGGGCGAGATCGAGGGGCGCCCGGTGGTCCTCGCCGTGCTCGACTTCACCTTCCTCGGCGGCTCGATGGGGGAGGTCGTCGGCGAGAAGATCGCCCTGGCCGCGGAGCTGGCGCGGGACCGCCGCCGCCCGCTGGTCGTGTTCACGAGCTCCGGCGGGGCGCGCATGCACGAGGGCGTGATCTCGCTGATGCCGATGGCCAAGACCTGCGCCGCGCTGGCGGACTACTCCGACGCGGGCGGGTTCTCGATCTGCACGATGACCCACCCGACGACCGGCGGCGTCACGGCGTCCTTCGCCTCGATCTGCGACGTCACGCTGGCGGAGCCGGGCGCGCTCATCGGCTTCGCGGGCCCGCGCGTGATCGCCAGCACGATCAAGCAGGAGCTGCCGGAGGGCTTCCAGCGCTCCGAGTTCCTGATGGAGAAGGGCCAGATCGACGCCATCGTCCACCGCAACGACCTGCGCGCGGCGCTGGCCCGTCTGATCGACTACTCGCGCGGCGCGCGCATCTCGGAAGACGATCCGCAGGTGGACGTCGAGCGCCCCCCGTCCGCGGAGGGCTCCGAGGCGGACTCCGCGGAAGCGACCGGGGCTGCCGACGAAGGCGCCTCCGCGGTCGCGGAGCCCACCGACAACGGCGCCGTGTCCGCGTCGAAGGACTCGCTCGCCCCGGCGGTCGAGCGCGAGCGCGAGTCGGACTGAGGCCCGCTCGCCGGTCCGCGGCGAAATTTCGGAGAGATCCGGACCCCGCGACGGCGTCGTGGCAAGACCAGGGGTGACTCCCATGGCGAACCCGTCCGGATCCGAGCGTCCCGCACCCGAGGCCCTGCTGGCCCACGGCGAATTCGTGCGCCGGCTGGCGCGCAAGCTCGTGGGCGACGGGGCGGCGGCCGAGGACCTCGTCCAGGACGCCTGGCTGGTGGCGCTCCAGCGCCCTCCGCGCGGCGCCGTGCGACCCTGGCTCGCGGCCGTGGTGCGCAACCTGGCGCGCACCCGCGCGCGGGACGGCGACCGACTTCGCGGCCGCGAGCTGCGCGCGCGCACGCCGGAGCCGGGTCCGTCGGCGGAGGAGGTGCTCGCCCGCGAGGAGGTGCGCGCGCGCGTCGTGCGGGCCGTGCTGGCCCTGCCGGCTCCTTCGCGGCGTGCCCTGCTGCTGCGCTACTACGAGGAGCTCTCGCCACGCGCGATCGCGCACCGGCTGGACCTGCCGCTCGAGACCGTTCGCACGCATCTGAAGCGCGGTCTCGTGCAGCTGCGCGCGAAGCTCGACGGCGAGGGCCGCGACTGGCGCCGCGCGCTGCTCCCGATCGCGTTCGCGCCGCCGATGCTGGGGGGGACTCCCCTGGTCGCGCCGCTCGCGGTCGGCCTCTCGCTCGCCGGCGTGGCGGCGGCCGTCCTGTGCTGCGTGCTGCTGCTGGGAGGCCCCGAGCGTGCGGTTCGCGAGCCGGTCACGCTCGTCGCCGCGGCGACCGTGCGCGTGCCGGAGGCCGCGGAGGGCGCCTCGGACCTCGTGCAACCGGAGGCGCCCGCGTCCAAGCTCGTCGTCGCGACCGAGCCGTTGCCTGCGCTCGAGCCGCCGGCGGAGCCCGTTCCAGAAGCGCCCGCGTTCACGGGGATCCGCGGGCGCGTGGTCGACGAGTTCGACGTTCCCGTCGCCCATGCCCTCGTCTTCTTCGGCGAGGTCGGAAGACTGCGCGGGCCCGATCCGTTCGGGGCCTTCGATGCGTACGCAGTCCGCAACGGCGTGCGCACCGCCGCGGACGGAACGTTCGAACTGGAGGGAGCCGGAGCCGAGATCACGGCCTGGAACGAGGCCTTCAGCGCGGTCACCGTGAAGCGCGCGGACCTCGCCCCGGCACCATCGGCTCCCGACGGCGAGGAGGGGTGCGTGCTGCGGCTGCCCGCTCCGGGACGCATCAGCGGCGCGTTGCCGGAGTTCGTGAAAGGCGCCCGCCGGGGGGCGCGGCTGGCCCTCGACCGCGAGCTCGAGCTCTGGCTCGACCGCCACCTGGGCTTCGAGATCGACTTCGTCCCCGCGGGCCTGCACGGCCTGCAGCTCCCCGACGGCTCGCTGCTCGGCCTTCGCGTGCGAGCGGGCGAGACCACGGTCGTGGCTCCCGGTGCGTTCCTGCGGGACGTGGAGATCGAGCAGCGGGTTGCCTCCCGGTCCAGCCGCCGGCGAGCCGAACGCGAGATCCTGCTCGTCGGCCTGGACGACGTGTTCTCGGTTCCCGATGTGCGCGCGCGCGACAACGTCCTGTCCACACCGCTGCTCGTGGCCGGGCGCTACGTCCTGGCGGCCCGCGAGGGGATCCTCGACCAGGTCCACGTCCATGCCCCGAAGACCAGGGCCATGCTGCGGCTCGGCGAGGTCGCGCTCCGGACGCGGGAATCTCCCCCGGCGGTGCTCGTCCCCGCGGAGGTCGACGAGCCCGCACAGCTGCTGATCGCCTCCTGGCTCGCGCAGCACGTGCACGAGCGGTCGCGGAAGACCTCCTTCGACGCCATGCACGGCGTGTACGACGTCGTGCGCTTCGTCGAGCGCGACGACTTGCCCCCGGTCCTCGTGCGCCTGGGAGGCGTGGAGGTTCGGAGCCACGGCTCGAACCTCGCGTGGCGCGAGGAGTGACGGCGGCTCAGGGCGCGCGCAGACGCATCACCCAGCTGTCGAAGCGGTCCTGGGAGCTCGGGCCCTGCAGCTTCGTGGAGAGGCGGTTCAGCGCGAGCAGCGGCAGGTCGAGGGCGCCCTTCAGGCGCGCCTCGGAGAACCACACGGCCTGCGGGATCGGCCACGTCATCTGGTAGCCGGCGGCGGCCTCGAGCCGGAAGCCGCGGGCCTCGAGCAGGGCGCGCATCTCGTCGCGCGTCTTCGCGTTCATCTCGCGCACCGGCAGCAGCGGCTTCCTCGCGCGGCGCGTGCGCATGCCGCGCGAGTCGCGGTGGATGTCGCCGATCACGAGCGTCGCGCCCGGGGCCAGAGTGCGCTGCAGTCCGTCGAGCCAGCGCTCGGCGTCGGGCGAGAAGCTGACGACGCCGGAGGAGAGCACGAGGTCGAAGCGCTCCTCGCCCGCGGCGGGGAAGGGCGGGTCCTCGCCGAAGCCGACGCGGCCCTCCGCGTCGGTCAGGCCCTCGGCGCGCGCGTTGTCGGCGGCGATGCGGACCATCTCGGGGCTCGGGTCGAAGAAGCGCAGCGCGTTGCCGGGCCCGCGCAGCGCGGCCTCGATGCCGACCCAGCCCGCGCCGCTGCCGAAGTCGAGGATGCGCGCGTGCTGCACGGGCGGCGCGAAGTGCGCCACGAAGCGGCGCATCCAGCGGAAGTGGCCGTAGCCCGGTCCGCCCGGGACCCCGTTCCAGCCGGCGGCGTTCTGGTCGAACTTCTCGACCGTCGCGTCGGGCGACAGCGCGTAGGCGCTGCGCACGGCGACGAGCGCGCTGCCGGAATGCTCGAGCCCCGGGACGCGCTGCGACCCCTGCAGCGTGCGGCGCGCGTCGCCCGTGACGACCGCGACCACGTGCAGCCAGGGCCAGAGCGCGTCGCGCCAGGCGGCGAGCTCCTCGTCGCTGCGCGGACTGTCGAAGCGCAGCAGCAGGCGGCCCTTCTCGCCCAGCGCGTCGTCGGCGTTCGTGCGCAGCGCGGCGCAGGTCTCCGCGGGTGAGGCGTCGGCGGCCAGCGGCTCGGTCGCGAGGTCGCCCGCCGCGGTCGTGAGCTCCAGGGCCGCGAACAGCGGCTCCGGCGGCGTGGAAGCGAGCGCAGAAGTCGTCACGCGCACCTCCGCTGCAGCTCGGACGCGAAGACCTCGTGGAGCTCCGGACCGAAGAGCACGAGGCGCACGGCCTCGACGTTCGTGCAGAGCTCCAGCGCGGGGCCCAGCGTCGCGAGGGCGACCCGCGCGGCCTCCGCGGCCGGGTAGCCGTACACGCCGCACGAGATGGCGGGAAAGGCGACGGTGCGCAGCCCGTGGGCGTGCGCGATCCCGAGGGACGAGACGAAGCAGCTCGCGAGGGCCTCGGGCTCGCCCGCCTGCCCACCGTGCCAGACCGGGCCGACCGTGTGGATCACCCAGGCGGCCGGCAGGTCGTATCCGCGCGTCAGCCGCGCCTGACCGGTCGGACAGCCGTCCGGCCAGCGCTCGACGCACTCGGCCAGCAGGCCCGGTCCCGCCGCGCGGTGCAGCGCTCCGTCGACCCCGCCACCGCCGCGCAGCGCCTCGTTCGCGGCGTTCACGACGGCGTCCACGCGCTGCAGCGTGAGGTCGCCTTCGAGGCATGTGACGCGTTCGTAGGGGGAGGGCATGGTGCGCGGCGCGTTCGCGGCCGGGGATGCGAGGGCGCGGACCGGGCACTCTAGGGTGACTCGCAACGGGGCGAAAGCTCTCCGCCGGCGAAGAAGCCCGGCGAGCGCGACTTGTCTCCCGGCCCGGGGCGGCCAAGATGGCAGCAGGACCGTTGGGCCCGACGAGGCCCCCGGGCGCTATGGAAGATCAAGGTAGTTCGACGCGCACGTGGCGCGTGCTGGCCGTCGAGTTGCCGCTCGGGGCACCCGAGCACCGGCTGCGGGAGGCTGCCTGCGAGCGCGCCGGCGTGCCCGTCGAGGCGTTGCGCGGGATGCGCCTCGCGCGGCGCTCGCTGGACGCGCGGCGGCGCGGCGGCAAGCGGCGCATGGCGCTGGTCTACAACGTCGACCTGGTCGTGGATGCGAAGCTGCGGGCGGGAACGCTCGAGCGCGCGCAGCGCGCCGGCCACGTGCGCCCGGCGCCCGCGCTCGGCCGGCTCGCGCCCGCGCGCCTGCACGCGGACTTTCGCGGTTCGGCCGCCGTGTCGCCGCGCATCGTCGTCGTCGGATCCGGACCCGCGGGGCTCTTCGCCGCGCTCGCGCTGGCGAAGGCCGGCGTGCCGCCGGTCGTGCTCGAGCGCGGCCCGCGGCTCGAGGAGCGCCACCGCCCGCTCGTCGCGTTCCACCGCACGCGCGAGCTCGACCCCGAGGCCAACCTGCTCTTCGGCGAGGGCGGCGCGGGCACCTACAGCGACGGCAAGATCTACACGCGCGTGGACGACCCGCTCGAGGTGCCGCTGCTCGAGGAGCTCGTGGCCTGCGGCGCGCCGCCCGAGATCCTCTTCGACAGCCTCGCGCACATCGGCACGGACCGACTGCACCGCGTGCTGCCCCGTTTCCGCGCGCGGCTCGAGGCGCTGGGCGTGCGCTTCTCGTGGGACACGCGCCTCGACGGTGTGCGCACGGTCGGCGACGCGCCGCGCCGGGTCGTGGCCGTCGAGACGACGGCCGGCGAGCTGCCGTGCGACGCGCTGCTGCTCGCGCCGGGCCACAGCGCGCGCGACACGTGGCGGCGGCTCGCGCAGCAGGGGCTCGTGTTCGAGGGCAAGCCGTTCCAGCTCGGCGTGCGCATCGAGCACCCGCAGGAGCTGATCGACCGCGGCCGCTACGGCGACGATCCCGCGGCGCGCGCGCTCGGGGCCGCGAGCTACAACCTCGTCGCGAAGCCGCGGAACGGCACGCCTGCCGCGTTCGGCGCACCTGGCGCACACACGTTCTGCATGTGCCCGGGCGGGCGCATCGTGGCGGCGGTGAACGAGGAGGGGCTCCTCTGCACCAACGGCATGAGCAACTCGCGGCACTCGTCGGGCTGGGCCACGGCAGCCATCGTGACGACGCTGGGCCCGCGCGAGTTCGGCTCCGGAGCCTTCGACGGCGTCGCGCTGCAGGAGCGCCTCGAGCGCGCGTTCTTCGCGGCGGGCGGCTCGGACTACACGGCTCCCGCGCAGACGGCGGCCGACTTCCTCGCGCGGCGCAGCACCGCGGAGCCGCGGCGCTCGACCTATCCCTTCGGCACCGTCGGCGCGCGCGTCGACGAGCTGTTGCCCGACGAGGTCGCGCGGGCCGTGGCCGCGGCGCTCGAGCGCTTCGACCGCTCGCTGCCCGGCTTCGCGAGCGACGCGGGCCTGCTCGTGGGCCTCGAGTCGCGCAGCTCCGGCCCCGTGCGCGTCCCGCGCGACGCCGAGACGCGCCGCGCCACGGGCTTCGCCAACCTGCTGCCGCTGGGAGAGGGCGCCGGCCACGCGGGCGGGATCATGAGCGCCGCGCTGGACGGCGCGCGCGGCGCGCTGGCGCTCCTGGAGCACGGACTGGTAGTCTGACCCGCTTCGCGCACTCCGCGCCGCTCCGCCGCGGGCGGGGCCCGGAAGCGCGTTCCTGAGGGGCAGAAAGGATCGAGTCCGCGTGCCGAACTCCTCGAAGGCCAAGCGCCGCAAGGTGACCACCGAGCGTCTGCGTCAGATGAAGCAGGCCGGCGACCAGATCGCCGCCTTGACCGCCTACGACTACCTGACCGCGCAGCTCCTCGACGCCGCCGGCCTCGACGTCGTGCTGGTGGGGGACTCGGCCGGGATGGTCGTGCAGGGGCTCGACACGACGCTGTCGGTGACGCTCGACCAGATGCTCTACCACTCC
The DNA here is from genome assembly GCA_964351535.1 of uncultured Planctomycetaceae bacterium. Lineage (GTDB taxonomy): Bacteria > Planctomycetota > UBA1135 > UBA1135 > JAUIDW01. The sequence goes on along the minus strand of CAYGPA010000148.1, from coordinate 3,835 downwards.
GCGGTCGTGGCCCGCGGCGTCGAACGCGCGCTGGTCGTCGCCGACCTGCCGTTCATGTCCTACCAGGTGAACTCGGACGAAGCGCTGCGCAACGCCGGCCGCATGGTCAAGGAGACGACCGTCGAAGCGGTGAAGCTCGAAGGCGGCGAGAAGATCTGCCCGACCATCCGCCGCATCGTCGACGTCGGCATCCCCGTGATGGGCCACCTGGGCCTCACGCCCCAGTCGATCCACAAGTTCGGCACGTACCAGGTCCGCGCGCGCACGAAGGAAGAGGCCGACGAGGTCCGCCGCGACGCGCGCGCGCTGCAGGACGCCGGCGCCTTCGCGGTCGTGATCGAGAAAGTCCCCGCCGAGCTCGCCACCGAGGTCGCGAAGTCGATCGACATCCCCGTGATCGGCATCGGCGCCGGCCCGGGCTGCGACGGCCAGATCCTCGTGACGCACGACATGCTCGGCATCTACACGCGCTTCAAGCCGCGCTTCGTCCGCCGCTACGCCGAGCTCGCCCGCGACATGCAGTCCGCCTTCGAACGCTACAC
>CAYGPA010000148.1:0-3193 GCA_964351535.1 uncultured Planctomycetaceae bacterium | reverse complement strand
CTCCAGGTTGCTCTCCGACAGGCTCAGCAGCAGCTGGAGGAACGAGAAGACGAGCTTGGAGCGCTGGTCCTGCTGGGGGATGTAGAACCAGTACCCCTGCGCCCGGACGGCCACGAAGGCGTCCGCGGGACGCTCGGTGGCGCACAGGATGCCGAGCGGGGGACCGTCGTAGGACTCGGACCGGAAGGTCGGGCCCGTGCGACCCTCCTCGACGTGCTCGGCGGGGACCTCGAACTGCCAGGCGAGGTTCAGCATCACGTCCCAGATCGACCCGGTCATGATCGCCATGCCGCCGGGCGTGGAGGGGATGTGACCGTACTCCAGCGGGATCTCCGTGGTGCCCTCGGGAGCCCCGAGCAGGTGGTAGAACTCGTCCAGCTGGAGCTGCTGCTCGGAGGACAGCGGGCCAGGCCGCAGGACGAGCGTGATGAGCGGGCGCCCGGCCTCGTTCACCGCCTCGCGGACGCCGATCACGTTCTCGATGCGCAGGGTCCTCCAGAGCTCGAAGAGCCGGGGCAGCTCGGGCTCCATCTGGCGGCGATGGGAGGGGCGGGCGAACTCGCCGTCGATGTCGTTGATCGACCAGACGGACATGCGCACGACCATGTCCGCGGGCCAGCCGGCCTGCAGGAGCTTGAAGATCGATCCGGGCGGTAGGGGCGTGAGGAGGTTGCGCGAGAACTCCTGCCCGCTGATGGGCGTGTACGTGATCGTGGGGCGATCGACCCACGTCAGGTGCGCTCCAGCGGCGGCGGTGTCGCCCCCGGTGACCGAGCCGTTGATGCTCCCCGCGACGTCCGTCGACGCGAGCCTCGAGTACTGGCTGATCACGGACGCGACGCGCAGGAAGACCGGGACCTCGTTGTAGCGCAGGCGGACGAGGTTCAGGAGCAGCTGCTCTTGCGACGACTGCGCGATGGCCCCGTTGTAGTCGAACTGGTCCCGGGGCACCGTCGAAGGGCCGACCGAGGAGCACGCCGTCGCCAGGACCGCGGCGAGCGCGGACGCGGCCAGATACGGGGTGCGCTGGCGACCCGGGCCCCGCTCGACCACGGTCACCCCGGCCCTTCCAGAGCGCGCTTGAACAGGCTGCCCAGGTTCGTGCCCGTCGGGGCCGACTGGTTCTGCTGGATGACCTCGTCGATGACCGCGTCGTCGACGGCGTCCTCGGAGCCGAGGACGGCGCCGCGGGCGTCGAGGCGGGAGAGGGAGATGCGGCGGGCGATCGGGTCGATCGACTGCACGCGGACCTGGATCTCCTCGCCGACCTTGACGTGGTCCTGCGGGCGGCGCACGCGGTCCTTGGCCATCTGGGAGACGTGCAGCAGGCCCTCGACGCCCTCGGCGATCTCGACGAAGGCGCCGAAGTCCATCAGGCGGGTGACCTTGCCGTTCAGGACGTCGTCGGGGCGCACGAAGGTCGCGGCGTCGTCCCAGGGGTCGGGTTCGAGCACCTTCATGCTGAGGCCGATGCGCTGGCCGCCCTCTTCGATCTTGAGGATCTGGGCTTCGACCGTCTGGCCGGCCTCGACGACCTCGTCGGGCTTCTCGACGCGCTTGCGCGAGAGCTGCGACACGTGCACGAGGCCCTCGACGCCGCGGCCGAGGTCGACGAACGCGCCGAAGGGCTCGACGCGCGTGATCTTGCCGCTGACCTTGTCGCCGACCTGCAGCGAGCCGACGAGCTCGCCGCGGTGTTCCTCCTGTTCGCGCTGCAGCACGGCGCGGCGCGAGAGCAGGACGCGCTTGCGCTCGGTGCTGACCTCGAGCACCTCGCAGACGATCGACTGGCCGATCAGGGTCGAGAGGTCCTCGACGCGGCCGATGTCGACGTGCGAGGCGGGCATGAAGGCCTGGATCGGGCCGATGCGCAGCTCGAGTCCGCCCGTGTTCTGACCGCTGACGCGCGCCTTGACCCAGGCGCCGGGCGTCAGGTCGTTCCAGGCCGCGAGCAGCTTGGCTTCCTTCAGGCTGAGGACGTGCAGTCCGTCCTCCTCGCCGTGGACGCTGAAGTCGTGGCGATCGCCGACCTTGGGCGGCTCGTCGAACTCGCGCAGCGAGATGACGCCCTGCGAGCGCGGACCCAGCTCGACGATCACGTCGTCCCCGGTGATGCCGGTGATCACGCCGCGGCGGAGGTTCTCCCCGGCGGGCGGGCCCGATTGCGGCAGGTCGATGGACTGCAGGTCGACGCCCTCGAGGGCGGCGTCGATCTCGTTGTCGATGGGATCGGAGGAGCTGGGGGGCGTCATGCTCGGAGCGCTGCGCGCGGCGTGTTGGGGGGTGTCGGAGGACGTTTCGGTCGCGGACGGACAGGGCATCGTAGGCCGGGACCCGCTCCGGCGCCAAGGTGGGGTGGGCGCTCGGGGTCGCGGCCGGCAGCCGGAGGTCGGCCGGGGGCACGGCGGCCGAGCCCCTGCGGGCTGTGGGGTCGGTGCGGTCCTCTGGTATTCTCTGAGCGGGGGCCCATGGGCGAACAGAACATCCGGCGCGATTTCGACAACGTGCAAAAGCGCGCGTTCGTCCAGGGACTCCTCGAGGACGTCCAGGCGCTCGAGTGGATGATCCAGGAGGGCTGGATCGAGAGCGGCGTGCGCCGCATCGGCGCGGAGCAGGAGGTCTTCCTCGTAGACGCCTCCTATCGACCGTCGAACGTCGCCCTCGACGTCATGGAGCGCCTCGACGAGGAGTTCACCACCGAGCTCGGCCTGTTCCAGCTCGAGGCCAACATGCCGCCGCTGGAGCTCGGCGACGGGTGCCTCTCCGAGATGGAGCGCATGCTGAACCGGCAGCTCGAGCGCATGCGCGTCGCCGCGCGGGAGTGCCGCGCGCGGCCGGTGATGGTCGGGATCCTGCCGACGCTGACGAAGGCCAACCTGGGCCTCGACTCGATGTTGCCGAGCCCGCGCTACCACGAGCTGAACGACACGATGGTCGGTCAGCGCGGCGGCGAGTTCCGCACGATGATCAAGGGCCTCGACGAGCTGAACGCCACGCACGACAACGTGATGTTCGAGGCCTGCAACAGCGGGTTCCAGGTCCACTTCCAGGTGGGCGTCGACGAGTTCGTCCAGCTCTACAACCTGGCGCAGGCCGTCACGGCCCCGGTCCTCGCGGCCGGCGTCAACTCGCCCGTGCTGCTGCAGCACCGGCTGTGGCACGAGACGCGCGTGGCGCTGTTCCAGCAGTCGCT
>CAYGPA010000147.1:6961-10634 GCA_964351535.1 uncultured Planctomycetaceae bacterium | reverse complement strand
GCGCTCGCTGCCCGACCGGCCGCTGCGGCGCCAGCTGGCGGGCGGCGACTCGCTGCTGCTCGTCGGCCACGAGGACGTGTTCGAGCGCATGCGCCGCGACCCGCGCGTGCTGCTGCCCGAGAGCCGGCCCCTGCCGCCGCGCGGGCGCTCGCGCGCGCCGCTGACGCTGGCGCTGATGGCCTTCGTCGTCGTCGCCTCCGCCGCGCGGCTGCTCGAGCCGGCGCTCGCGATCCTGACCGCGGCGGTCGTGGCCGTCCTGACGCGCTGCGTCCCGCTGCGCGAGGCGTACCGTGCGATCGACTGGCGCATCGTCATGGTCCTGGGCGGCACGATCCCCTTCGGCCTGGCGCTCGAGACCACCGGGACGGCGCACCTGCTGGCCGACGCCGTGTCGCGCGCGGGGCCGGGCCTGGGGCCGTGGCCCGCCTTCGCCCTGCTGCTGCTCCTGACCGTCGGCCTGACGCAGCTGATCGAGAACGCCGCGGCGGCCGCCATCCTGGCGCCCATCGCCTACGAGCTCGCGCGCGCGACCGGCGCGGACCCGATGCCGTTCCTGCTCGGCATGGCCGTGTGCACCTCCGGCGGCTTCTGCACGCCGTGGGCGCACGAGAGCACGCTGCTCGTCTTCGGCCCGGGGCGCTACCGCATGGCGCACTACCTGGCCCTGGGCGTGCCGTTCACGCTGATCACGCTGGGGGTGACGGCCGTGGTGGTGCCGCTGCTGCACCCGCTCTCGGGCTAGGCCGGGGCCGCCGGCGGAGTGCCGCAGGCGGGACGGGGCCGCGTCCCGGGGGCGCCGGGCCGGGTCGCGTTGCGGGATCCGGGGGGGCGTGCTCGGATGCAGCTCGAGGCGGGCGGGTGTCCGCCGGGAGGTCCCCATGAAGTCGATGGTCCTCGTGATGACGGCCGCCCTCGTGCTGGCGACCCGCTCCACGGTCGGGGAGGAGGACGCGCCCAGCGTCGCCACGCTGCCGCCGGTCGTCGTCGAGACACACCCGCGCGCCGGCGCGACCGACGTGCCGGTCGACCTGAAGGAGATCCGGGTCACCTTCAGCAAGCCGATGAAGGACCACAGCTGGTCGTGGTCGACGGTCTGGAAGGACTCCGGCGCCGAGCTCGACGGCAAGCCGAGCTACGCGGACGACGGCCGCACCTGCGTGCTGCCCGTGAAGCTCGAGCCGGGGCGCTGCTACGGCTACTGGCTGAACAGCCAGAAGTTCGGCAACTTCCAGGACGCGGACGGCCGCAAGGCCGTGCCGTACCTGCTGTCGTTCGAGACCGCGGCCGAGTGAGGCGGCGCGGATCAGTGCGCTCGCTTCGCCCGGTTCAAGGTCCGCGTTCCGCGTCCGGTCCACGCTCGAGCGCGCGGCGGTCCCAGCCGCCCGTCTCGGCGGCGGCCTCGTAGGTCGACTGCAGGAACTCGAGCAGCGCGTCCTCGGGCTCCGCGGCGGTCCGCACCGCGTCGTAGGGCAGCAGGAACTCGCCCAGCTCGGCGTTCCAGCTCGCCGCGGCCGGCCGCACCGCCCGCGCGCCGAAGCCGTCCGGCGTCGGGTACGCGTAGCTGTAAAACGCGGGGAAGTCGATCGGTCCGCCGCCGGGCCAGAAGCCCGCGCTCGACACCTCGTGCGAGTACGCCTCGCGCGTGATCGGGTCCGGCAGGGCCGGGACGCCGCCGGGGTGCTCGGGCGCGACGCGGCCGGAGAAGCGCGTGACCGCCAGGTCGTTGCTGCCCCAGAAGAAGTGCACCGGGCTGCACTTGCCGAGGTAGCGCGCGCGGAAGCGCTGGAACACCATCGACGCGCGCAGCAGCACGCGCCAGTAGCGCCGGGCGTACTCCGGATCGTAGGCCGCGTGGACGTCGTCGTCGGGGAACGGGATCGCGTCGGGAATCTCGTTGGGCCGCGGATCGATCGCGACGGGCACGTCGAGCTCCCGCAGCGCGGCGAGGACGGCCGCGTGGAACTGCGCGACCGTGCGCGGCTCGAGCGCCACCTGCCGCACCCCGCCCGAGCTCGTGCGCGCGTGCAGCACGTGGTCGAGGAAGTCGAACTCGAGCTCGAACGCGCGGTCGCCGTGTGGGATCGCCGAGGTCGTCAGCCCGCGCGCGCTCGGGTACAGCGTGACGTGCCACGAGTGGTTGACCCACGGCGCCTTCGCCAGTCGCACCTTGCCGACGACCTGCAGCCAGAGGTGCAGCGTCGCGCAGGTTTCCTTCCACGCGGCGTAGGGGAGCTCGGGCCAGGCGTCGTCGTGCTTCATGGCGTGTAGCCTAGCCCGAACTCGCAGCGAGAAGTCGACCGCGCCGGGGAAGACGGGCGGCGTGCCGGCGTCGAAGGCTCGTGTGAGGCAGTGGCTGCGTTGCGCGCTGGTTGCGGCCGGCGTCCTGGTGGCGATCGTCGCGGGGATCCTGTGGTTCTTCTCGGCCAATCTGCGTCGCTTCCACACGGCGCAGGTCGCCACGGCGAAGACGGACATGCTGGGGATCCTCGGTGCGCTCGAGGACTGGTCGATCCACCACGACGGCGCCTATCCGGACAGCCTGGAGGCCCTGCTCACGCCCGATGAGAACGGCGATCGCTACCTCGACACGTTCGACGTCCCCGTCGACCCGTGGGGGCGCGAGTACCTCTACCTGCGCGGAGCGTCGCCGGAGCCCTCGTTCGTGCTGGTCTCCTTCGGCTCCGACGGCATTCAGGGCGGATCGGGCGAGCGGAGCGACCTTCTTTTATGGGACGTGCAAGCGTGGCGGCGATGAAGAGGGCGCTGGGCTGGGGCTGCGCGCTGGCGCCGTTGATGCTGCTGGCTACGGTCGTGTGGCGCAACATGACCCTGTGCTTCGACCGAGACAACCCGATCTGGACCGCGCGCGTGGACCTCGTGGGAATCACTTCGGCTCTCGACCAGTACGCGCTCCTTAACGAAGGACGGTTCCCTGCTTCGCTGGTGGAGCTCACGGTGCCCGACGACTCAGGAGAGTCTCTCCTGGACCAGAACGCTGCACCCGTCGATCCGTGGGGCCGCGTCTACGTCTACCGACCTGCAGCCGACCGCCTGAGCTTCCAATTGCTCACGCTGGGCGAGGACGGGCTTGCGGGCGGCGAGGGCCGAGCCGCGGATATCTCTCACGAAGACGTTCCGAGGCGGGGGCGCTCCTCGAGACACGCGGGGAAGATCGAGCGGCCAGCCGACGTCGTCGGTGAGCCGTTCTCGGTCCCCGAAACGGACCACGCCGCGCCGCTACGCGTCGATCAGCCGCCGCCGAGCGAGCAGCCGGAGTAGCTCGGGCCGAACGGAGCCGGAGCGCCGATCGGGCTGCCGGGCGGCGCGTCGGGCGCGGGCGCCGGCGGCGGAGCCGCGTCGGCGGGGCGCTGGAGGTGGCGGTGGACCTCGGCGGCGAGGTGGCTCGCGAAGGCGCGCTCGGCGGGGTCGCTGCCGGCGGAGGCGGTCAGCAGCGTGGGCAGGCCGCGCAGGTGAGCGTCGACGGCGGCGCGCACCTCGGGCGTGGCGCGCGGGTCGCGCGAGAGGGCGATCAGCCGCGCGACCAGGGCCGCCTGCGAGGTGCGCCGGACCGCGCGCTCCCCTCCGGCGCCCTCCGCGGTGGGCGCGCGCGGGTGCCCAACCTGTCCACCTTGTCCCGCGCGTCCCTGTTCGATGCCAGCCTGGTTGCGCTGCC
>CAYGPA010000147.1:0-6951 GCA_964351535.1 uncultured Planctomycetaceae bacterium | reverse complement strand
GCCTCGGTGGGTGCCGTCAGCGGTGTGTCGGGTTCCTCGAGCGAGAGCTGCGCCGGGTCGGCGGCGTGCTGCGCGGCGACGCGCGCGGTTCGCCGCTGGTCGAGCAGCGTCGCGAGCACGAGGTCCGCGGCGCTCTCGGCGGCGCGCAGCGCATCGAACGCGGGCGCGGTGCGCTGCGCGAAGAGCTCGCGGTTGCGCGACACGCCCGCGGGGCGCGGGAGCAGCAGCGACTGCACCTCGGGCGCGAGCGCGAGCACGTCGGGCTCGAGGCACGCGAGCAGCGCGCGCAGCGCCGCGCGCTGCTGCTCCGCGGGAACGGCCTCGACCGGACCGGCGCTTCGCCCGGCGGCGCCGGACGTCGCGAGCGGCGGCCCGTCGCCGCGCAGCGCGTGGCGGTACAGCACGCCGCCGACGGCCTTGGCCGCGGCCTCGACCTGGTAGCGGTGGAAGAAGTACACCGGCGCGAGCACCTCCTGCAGCGACGCCAGCGGCCGGCCGACGGCCACGTTGCGCTCGCCGAACCTCTCGAGCGCGACCCGGCGCACTCCGAGGACGCGCAGGAGCTCCGCGGTGGCGTCGGTCCCGTTGTCCCACAGGCTGGCAGCGGGGTGCGCGGTCGACGGCGCGCGCGCGTCCTCGTCGCCGAGGAAGAGATACCCCTGACCGAGACCCGCGCGCGCGATCGCGTCCAGCTCGGCGGCCTCGTCCGCTCCCGGCGCGAACTCCGAGTACAGCCAGCGCACCGCGTGCACGTCCCAGGCGCCGACGCCGACGGCGTAGCAGTCGCCGAACGCGAGCTCGCCCTGCGCGTCGAGCGTCACGAGCGGCGCGGGGTAGTCCATGACCGACTCGCGCCCGGTGGCGTACGAGCTGGCCGCGAAGTTGTGGTCGAAGCCCAGCGTGTGCCCGACCTCGTGCGCCGCGAGCTGGCGGATGCGCGCGAGCGCGAGCTGCACGGGGTCGTCGTCCGCGCCGGTGCCGGTCGCGTCGGTTCCTGCCAGGCCCTCGAAGATCAGCCGGTCCTGCCGCACGCGCAGCGAGCCCAGCGAGACGTGGCCCTTCACCATCTCCCCGGTGCGCGGGTCGACGACGCCGCCGCCGTAGGACCAGCCGCGCGTGGCCCGGTGGACCCACTGGATCACGTTGTAGCGCACGTCGAGCGGGTGCGCGCCCTCGGGCAGGAGCTCGACGCGGAACGAGTCGGGGAAGCCCGCGGCCTCGAAGGCCGCCGTCCACCACGACGCGCCCTCGATCAGCGCCGAGCGCACCGGCTCCGGAGCGCCGGGGTCGACGTAGTAGACGATGGGCTCGACGGCCGGAGAACCGGTCGTGCCCGGGTCGCGGTGGCGCAGGCGGTGGCGGACCGCGAGCGCGCGCTCGACCGGCCGGTCCAGCGGCACCGCGTAGTCGCGGTAGCGCACCGCGAGCGCGCCCGTGCGCGGGTCCCAGGCGCGTGTCCGGTAGCCGGCGTCGGGCAGGCGCACGAGCGAGTGGTGCTGCACGAGCGTCACGGCGTGCGCCTCGGGCAGCGTGTCGCGCACCTCGGATCCGGGCTCGTCGCTCGCGAAGGTCAGCACGGCCTCGAGCTCGAGGTTGTCGGGGAAGACGCGCGTCGCGCCGAGGTCCGCGGCGCTGCGCGCGGCGTCCAGCGCGAAGGTCCCCTGGTCGGCCGCCTTCAGCCGACGCGCGCTGCCGTGCGCGTCGCGCACGACGAAGGAGGTGAAGTCGACCAGGAGCCGCCCGTCGTCGGCGCGCGCCTCGACCGGCGCGCCCCACAGGATCGACGTCGCGAACGACTCGCGCGTCGCGCGCACCTCCGCGGCGCCCGCTCCGGTGGCGCGGAAGCGCAGGTTCGGCTCCTCGACCAGCACCTTGCCGCCGACGTGGCGGAACACGACGAGGCGCGCCTCCCCGAGCTGTCCGCGGTCCAGTCCGACCGGGTTCGAGCCCAGGCCGGTCGCGAGGCCCTCGACGTAGAGGAAGCGCGCGAGCTCGCCGCGCGCGTCCGGCGCCGGCAGCTCGAGCAGCACCCGCCCGCGCGCGTCGTCGAGGTGGACCGTCAAGAGGCCCTTCAGCGCGCGCAGGTCCGCGGTCGCCTGCGCGAGCGTCGGCGCGGGCTGCGCCTCACCGCGGGCGTCCGCGTGCACCGAGGTCGTTTGCGCATTCGCCGCGGCCGGCCGGGCGAGCGGGAGCGCGACGGAGGGGAGGAGCAGCAGGGCGAGGGGGACGATTCGCAGCATGGGACCGGGGCGCGCGCACGACGCGGCCCGGCACGGTACGCGAGGCCCGCGAGGTGCGCCAAGCGCGATCCGCCCCTCGACCCGCGGCGTCGTCAGGGCAGCTCGATCCGCAGGGTCCGGCGGTGTTCGCCGGCGAGCGTCACCGTCTCCGACGCGGTGCGTCCGTCGGAGCTGGCGTCGACGCGGTAGCTGCCGGGGGGCAGCTGAACGGTGAGGCTCGCCGAGAAGCGCAACCCGGACGACTCCCGGTCGCTCGCGAAGCGCTGCAGGCCCTCGGCGTCGTGGACGTGCAGGACCGGGCCGGGGACGACCTTGCCCGCGGCGTCGACGACCTCGATCTCGAGTGCGATGGAGGGCTCGAGCTGGAGCTCCAGGAACAGGCGCTCGCCGGCGCGTACGTCGACGGGGACCAGGCGCGGGCTGGCGAGTTCCTCGCACTCGCCCGCGAGCAGCAGGCGGCCGGCCGGCAGACCCTCGAACAGGGCGACGGCATCCTCTCCGTCGGGGGACCAGATCCGCACCGAGTGCAGCAGCTCGCCGTCGGCGCCGATCGCGCGCACCGCGCCGCTGTCGAGACGCTGCGTCCCGGCGTAGAGCGTGACCTCCAGGGATCCGGCGCGCTCGGCGCGCACCTCGAGCCCGCCGGCGGCTCCCTCGAACGGCACCTCGACCCGCGGCGCGGTCGTGCCGCGCCACTCGCCGCCCAGCAGCGGGCCGCCGACGATCAGGTCGTAGGTCCCGGGCTCGACGACCAGCGAGAACGTGCCGTCCTGGCGCGAGCGCGCGCGGTGGGAACGCGCCGAGCTCGGGTCGTCCGGCCGCGCGGCGCCCACCCGGGCGTCCGCGACCGGGCTGCCGCCGGCGTCGACCACGCGGCCTTCGATGCGCGCCGAGTGCAGGTCGAGCGACACCTCGTGCTCGCGCGCGGCCGGGACGTCGACCTGGACGCGGAACTGGCCGCGCGCGCCGAGAACGGTCACGACGTAGGAGCCCTCGCGCGCGTCCTCGATCGCGAAGCGGCCGTCGGCGTCCGACCTCGTCCGCGACGTGTGTCCGCCGCCGACCTTCGCGGCGTGGAACAGGATCTGCGCGTCGGGCAGCGGCTCGCCGTCGAGCGTCACCGCTCCGAACACGCGCACCTCGAGCTTCGGGCCGCCCAGGACGACGTGGACCGTCCCCGAGTCGGGGACGAGGACCGTGGCGCTCGGTGCCGCCGCGCGGTACTTCTTCCAGTCCGTCTCGCCGTCGGGGCCGCGCAGGTCCCCGGCCGCGCTGCCCGGCCGCGTGCGCAGGTCGTACGTTCCCGGCGGCAGGCCGGAGACGGAGAACTCGCCGCTGCGGTCCGTGGTCGCGTTGGTTCTGAAGTCGACCGCGCGGCACTGGATCGAGACCGAGCGCTGCGGCGACGGCCGGCCGTCGGCCTCGAGCAACACGCCGGTCAGCGTGGCGCCCGGCCGCAGCACGAGGCGGAGCCCGGTGCGCTGCTCTCCCGGAGCGAGCTCGAGGTCGAGCGGCTTCGAGGGCGAGCGCTCGTCCAGGCTGGCCACGACGCGCACGCCGCGCGGATCGACGCGACCGACCTCGAAGCGCCCGTCGTCGTCCGTCCGGCTCAGGCTCCGCATGCCGAGGTCCTCGCCCATCTCCACGAGCGGCGCGCACTCGAGCAGGGCGTCCGCGACCGGGGCACCGGACGCGTCGACGACGATCCCCGCGAGGCTCGCGGGGCGCAGGAGGGAGATGGAGACGTCCGCGCCGGAGTCGTCGAGCACGAGGCGCTGCGCGCTCGACGGCGGATAGCGCGACGCGGAGGCCAGCACGTCCCACGTGCCGGGGCGCAGGCCCGTCAGTCGGAAGCGACCCGCCTCGGCGCGAAAGCCCCAGCGGACCTCGTCGGCCGACGGATCGGACGCGCCGGGAGCGGGCACGCGCTTCGCGGTGACGTAAAAGCGCGCGACGGGCTCGCCGAGATCGTCGGTCACGGTCCCGGTCAGCACGACGCCCTCGCGCAGGACGACTTCGAGGTCCTGGTTCCCGACCTGGACCGTCGGGACGCGCCCGCGCCACGGCGGCGGGTTCAGGCGGCGCAGCCCGATGCGGTCGGCGGGGTCGAGGCCCAGGAGCTCGGCGTCCGGCTCGGCCCACGAGCTGAGCGCGTAGGCGCGGCCCTCGAGCCCCGCGAACACGAAGCGTCCCTCCTCGTCGGTCCTCTGACGCGTCGTATCGCCGCCGATCATCAGGTCGAAGGCGAACGGGTCGACACCGTCCAGGTCGAGGTCGTCCACGCAGAACAGCGAGACCCAGGCGCCCTCGACCGGGCGCTCGTCGGGCCACGTGACCGTGCCGGCGATCGCGCGGCCGCTCTCGAGCACGATCGTCAGCCCGTCGCGGTCGTCGCCGGGGCGCAGCGTGCCGAGGTCGAGCTCGGCGGGGAGGTAGTGCTCGTGTTCGACGGCGAGCTGCAGCGGCCCGACGGCGACGCCGACGAGCTCGAAGCGACCGTCCTCGGACGTGCGCTGGCTGCGCTCCCTCACGCGCACCCCGCGGGAGGAGCGGCGCGATTTGACGACGGCCTCGGCGATCGGCGCTCCGCTCGCGTCGACCACGGTCCCCGCGAGCCCGACGGCGTCCTGGAGCCGCAGGTCGATCGTGAGCGTCTCGCCGGGCTGGATGCGCAGGTCCGAGAGGCTCGCCTCCGGCAGGAAACCGGGATCGCAGGCCGCGGTGTACGTCGCTTCGACGCGCAGCGCGTCGAAGGCGAACTCGAGCTCGGAGTCGAGTGCTGCGTCGAGCCGCAGCGGGAAGCCCTGCAAGGAACCGAGCGTGACCGCCAGCGGCTGGCCGACCAGCCGGACCTCGGCGTCCGCGAGCCGCGACGGAGCGTCCAGGAGACCTGCGGGCGCGAGCACGCGTCCCGCGATGCGCCCGCCCAGCGTCGGCTCGAGCACGGGCGCCGGCGCGTCGGGGTCGGTCAGGTCGAGGCTCACGGCGCCCATGAACAGGTAGCGTCCCTCGAGATCGAGACGCGTGCTGCGCGCACTCGCCGGGAACGCGAGCTCGAACGAGCCGTCGGGCTGGACGAGCGCGCGGCCGTCTCCCGCCGCGGTGCCGGACTTCGCGACGACCCACGCTTCCTCGTCGAGCGGCGTGTCAGGCGGCAGGACGACCGTGCCTCGAACCTTTCGCGTCTCCGCTCCGGGCGGGGCCTCGCCCGCGATCCTCGTCCGCGACGAGGCCTCGCGCTCGTGCGAGGGGGTCGCCGGCGTCGAATCGGCGGTCGAGAAGCCGACTTCCCGGTTCGCGGGCGGCGCGTCGGCGGGCGTCGGGGCGGCGCGAGGCGCGTCCGGGTCCGGACCGTGCGACGTGAGCCACCACAGGCCGGCGAGGCAGGCCGCGGCGACGACGGTGGCGAGGGCGAGGAGCGCTCGGGAGGGCATGGACGTGCAATACGCGGGCGGAGGAGCCGAAATTCGAGCCAGTTGCCCGCAGTCCGGGGCGGCGGGCGGGGCGCTTCGCGCGGGGGCGTGGCTCGGAGGGCAGGCGAGGCGCGCGCGAGAACCCACCTTATAGCGGCCGCGTTCTCGCAGGAAAAAGCAAGTCGATGCGTCACCGATCGGATCTGGCGGAGTCTCCCGCTCATGAAGGCACGAGCCGGGAGCGAAGGGGCGCATGCTGCACGACCCCACCTGCACGGGAATCGCCGGAACCATCGCGGAGACAAGCGCGAGGGCAGGCGCGAAGGCAGACGCGAAGGCAGACGCGAGGGCAGGAGACGGGCGCGGGACGCCTGCGGAGATCGCAGGACTCGCGACGTGCGCGATGCGGAGGAGACGATGCGCGCGCGCAAGCAAGACCTGCGCCGGCTCGTGTGGAACGCGCTGCGCGAGGCGCGCGTGGCGCGCTTCCCCGGCGCGCGCGGACGCGTGCCGAACTTCACCGGTGCAGAGGCGGCGGCGGACCGGCTCGCGCGCTGGCCGTCCTTCCAGCGGGCGCGCACGATCCTCTGCAGCCACGACCTGGCCCAGCGCCCCGTGCGCGTCGCGGCGCTGCGCGCGGGGAAGGTCGTGTACGCCGCGGTCCCGCGCCTGGAGGACGAGCGACCGTTCCTCGAGCTCGACCCCGCCCGGCTCGACCCGGGCGAGCTCTGGGAAGCCTCCTCGATCCGCGGCGCGGCGCAGCGCGCTCGACCCGTGTCGCTGGACGAGCTGCGGCCCGTCGATCTCGTGGTGATCGGCAGCGTGGCCGTCGACCCCTCCGGAGCGCGCCTGGGCCGCGGCGGCGGTTACGGCGACCTCGAGTACGCGCTCCTGCGCGAGGCCGGCCGCATCGGTGCGCGCACTCGGGTCGTCACGACGGTGCACCCGCTCCAGGTGCGACGCCGCGGGCAGGTGCCGATGCTCGCGCACGACGTCGCGGTCGACGCCTACTTCCTGCCCACGGGCCGACGCGACTGCGAGCGCAACCATCGACGGCCCGGCGGAGTGGACTGGGGCGCACTGGACCCGGACCTGCGAGCCGCGATTCCGAGCCTGCAAGCGCTGGCTCCCGCGGAAGCCCGCCCCGACCGCGGGAGGCGTCGCCGCCGCTCCGGTCGAGCCGCGCGCGGGCCGCCCGCCTCCACGGGCTGACGGGCGCGCTGCGCTCGCCCGAACGATTCATGAGCACGCAGCCGAAACGACACAACCGGCGGCCTGCGGCCGCCTCTCGGCGCCTG
>CAYGPA010000146.1:0-10639 GCA_964351535.1 uncultured Planctomycetaceae bacterium | reverse complement strand
GGGCGCTCTGGACGTTGCGGGCCGCGAAGGCCTCCTCGACGACCACGACGGCGGGCTTCCACTGGAGGAGGAGCGCGTCGAGCTCGCGGCGGATCTCCGCCAGGCGCACCGGCACGTCGCTCCCCCGTCCGGCGTCGATGGCCCCGGCCACGAGCGGGCGCGGGCCGCCGGGGTCGAGGCGCACGGCGCCGTAGCCCACCACGCGCGTGCCGGGATCGATGCCGAACACGATCGTTCTCCGCGGCATGTTCGAACCCTACGCTTTGCACTCCCCCGGTGGAAGCAGGCGGAAGCCGAGGGAAAGTCGGGGGGCCTTCGTCCTCCCGCGTCCGCTGATGAGTTCGACCTACACGGCCGCCGCGGTGCTCGTCGCCGCAGGATCCTCGACCCGCATGGGCGGCGGTCTCGTGCGCAAGCCGTTCCTCGAGTTCGCGGGGCGCACGGTGCTGCAGCACACCTGCGCGGCGTTCGACGCGGCGCCGAGCGTGGTCGAGCTCGTGATCGTCACGCACGCGGACGACCTCGAGCGCGTGCAGCGCATGGCGGCGGAGTGTCCCGAGCTCGCGAAGTCGAGGGCGGAGATCGTCGGCGGAGCGCAGCGCGCGGACTCGGTGCGGCTGGGCGTGCTGGCGACCTCGTTCGCCGTCGACGCGATCCTGGTCCACGACGCGGCGCGACCGTTGATCGAGGCCGACGTCGTCGAGCGCACGGTGACGACGGCCGCGGAGCGCGGCGCGGCGCTCGTGGCGGTTCCGGTGCACGACACGATCAAGGCCTCGAACACGGGCGAGTTCGCGGACGAGACCGTCGACCGCTCGCGGCTGTGGCGCGCGCAGACGCCCCAGGGCTTCCGCGCGCGCGAGCTGCGCGAGCTCGTGCAGCGCGCCGCGCGCGAGGAGTTCCTCCCCACCGACGAGGCGGCCCTCTGGGAGCGCTACGTCGGCCCCGTTCCGCTGGTGCCGGGGAGTCCCTCGAACCTGAAGATCACGACCGTCGAGGACCTCGCGCTCGCGCGCGCGCTGCTGGAGGCGCGGACGTCCTCGGCGCGCGCGAGGCGCCCGATCCCGGAGCCCTATCCCGCTCCGGGTGCAGCCAAGGAAGACCGTTGACCATGCGCATCGGACTGGGCTTCGACGTTCACCGGCTGGTCGCGGGGCGCCCCTGCGTCCTCGGCGGCATCGAGATCGACCACCCCGCGGGCCCCTCGGGGCACTCCGACGGAGACGCGGTGCTGCACGCCTTGACCGACGCGGTGCTCGGGGCCGCGGGACTCGACGACATCGGCACGCTCTTCCCCGACACCGACCCCGAGTGGGCCGGCGCGGACAGCCGCGACTTCCTGCGCGCCGCGGTCGAGAAGGCGCGCGCCAAGGGGCTGCGGGTCGGCAGCGCCGACGTCGTCATCGCCACCGAGGGTCCGCGCATCAAGCCCGTGCGGGCGGCGATGCGCGCGGCGCTCGCGGAGCTGCTCGGACTCGACGTCGACCGGGTGAACGTGAAGGGCAAGACCCTCGAGGGCCTCGGCGCCCTGGCCGGCGGCGCGGGCGTCGCCGTGCAGGCCGTGTGCCTGCTGGAAGAGGCGAACGCGTAGGCGTCCGCGGACGCGCCCGTCAGGCGGAGACTTCCTCGCCCGCGTCGAACTGCATCGCGTACAGGCGCGCGTACGTGCCGCCGTTCGCGAGGAGCTCGTCGTGGGAGCCCACCTCGACCAGGCGCCCGTCCTCGAGGCAGGCGATCCGGTCGGCCTCGCGCACGGTGGAGAGACGGTGCGCGATCACGATCACCGTGCGTCCCTGCATCAAGCTCGTGAGGGCTTCCTGCACCGCGACCTCCGACTCGCTGTCGAGGGCGCTGGTCGCCTCGTCGAGCAGCAGCACGGGCGCGCCCTTCAGGATCGCGCGCGCGATCGTGATGCGCTGGCGCTGGCCGCCGGAGAGGTGCGAGCCGTCGTCGCCGACGACGGTCTCGTAGCCGAGCGGCAGGCCCAGGATGAAGTCGTGCAGGTTGGCCGCGCGGGCGGCGTCCTCGACCTCGGCGCGCGTGGCGTCCGGGCGGCCGTAGAGGATGTTCTGGTAGATCGTCGTGTGGAACAGGAAGGGCTGCTGGCCGACCATCGCGAACAGCTCGGTCCACTGGTCGAGGTCGAGCTCGCGCAGGTCCGTGCCGTCGACGGTCACGCGGCCGCCGGTCGGGTCGATGAAGCGCGCCACGAGGTCGATCAGGGTCGTCTTGCCCGCCCCCGAGGGGCCCACGAGCGCCAGGGTCTCGCCGGGGCGCACCTCGAGGGTCACGCCGCGCAGCGCCTCCTGGTCGGCGCCGGGGTAGCGCAGGCGCACGTCGTCGAACAGCACGCCCGAGCCCAGGCCCGACACGGGCCTGGGATGCGGCGCCTGGACGACGTCGACATCCTCGCGCAGCAGCACGTTGAGGCGATCCGCGGCTCCCGCGGACTCCTGAACGACGCCGACGGCGCGCGCGACGCGTCGGATGTTCGAGTAGACGAGTCCGACCGCGAGGAAGAACTCCATCATGCGGCCGCCGTTCGAGAAGAAGCCGTGCTTCAGATTGAGGTAGCCGACGATCGCGAGGACGGTGCCGAGGGCGACGTACGAGAACCCCGTGGTCGCGGCGGAGATCATGGCGCGCGCGCGGACCATCTTCATGGAGTTCGCCATGTAGTCCTCGTTCATGCCGCGATAGCGCTCGAGCTCGCGATCCTCGGCGCGGAAGGCCTTCACCGTGCGGACGCCGCGGAACATCTCGGTCAGCGCGTCGATCGAGGCGCCGAGGCTGGCGAGGCTGCGCGTCGAGCGCCGCCGCACCTTGCGTCCGAGGAGCGTCATGGGCGCCGCGACGATCGGCATGAACCCGAGCACGAGCAGCGTGGGCATCGGCGCGGCCTGGAAGGCCACGATGAGCGACGCGACGATCAGCATCGGCTCCTGCGTCAGGTCGCGCGCGATCACCATCAGCGCGTTCAGCGTGATGGCCACGTCGTTCGAGATGCGGCTGAGCAGGTCGCCGAGCCCGCGCTGCCCGTGGTAGCGCATGGAGAGGCCCATCAGGTGCTGCGCCAGCCGCTGGCGCAGGTCGACGATCAGCCGCTGGCTGATCCACCGCGAGAGCCACGTGAAGAAGTACAGCGCAGCGCCGGCGACGACGCCGAGCAGAGCCACGAGCCCCGTGACGGTCCAGAGCGCGGCGAGCTTCTGCTCCCGTTCGCCGAGGGCCTCGTCCGAGCCGAGGGCCAGCTCCACGCAGCGCGCCTGCAGGGCGTCGAACCACCCCGCGGCTCGGACCGGCGCGGCGACGTCGGGCAGGACCTCCTGCGGAAAGAGCACGCGGCTCCACAGGGGCTCCAGCAGCATGATCGGCGCGCGCGTGGCGAAGGCCGCGACCGCCGCCAGCGCCAGCACGCCGAGGAGCGCCGGCAGACGGTGCCGGAGCTCGGGGCTGAGCAGCTTGTAGAGCTTGGTGACGCTGTTGTTCACGGCAGGATCATCGAGCGGCACGGCGCCGCTGTAAAGCGCAGCGGGCGGAACCCCCGTCCGGAGGTCCGCCCGCGCGATGGACGCGTGCTCGTAGGGCCTGTGCTAGCGACCGACGATCGTCGGGATGTCCTGCTTGTACTCGGGCGCGACCGGTGTCCAGCCGACGAATTCGGACTCGTTCTCGACCTCGCGCAGGAAGTCCACGAACGCGAAGCGCAGGTAGTAGATCTCCGCGGTGTCGCGGTGGACCTTCAGGTTCAGGTCGAGCGGCCGCAGGATCGGCTTGCGCGACTTCAGCTTGGAGAAGTAGTAGCCCTTCTTGCCCTTGATCGGCCCGACCATGGTGCCGACCTCTTGATCGAAGAAGGCGTAGTCGGCGACCGAGTAGCCGTTCATCAGGATGTGGAACTGGCTCTCACCCAGGCAGCCGAGCAGGTTGTTGCGCGTCTGCGGACCGAACCGTCCCTTCGACAGCAGGTAGATCGACGCGGTGTCGCCGTCCTTCGGCATCGGCGGGTCGTAGAACTCCGAGTAGCGGTCGAGGCACCAGTCCCATTGATCGGGCTCCTTCTCGAGGCGCTGCTTGAGCTGCCCCGCGGAGGTCTCGGCCTGGCCCCAGCCGTCCGGCTTCCACTCGTTCTTCGCGAAGTCGAAGGCGGAGATCAGGATCATCTCCACGTCCACCTCGGAGAGTCCCGTGATCCAGTCGGTGCGCGACAGGCTCTCGCGCAGCGCCGCTTCCCAGTCGACCTGCTTCTGGAGCAGGCGCTTGTACGACTGCTCGAGCCGCTGCTGATCGAAGAACAGGTACGTCGACGGGTAGCCCTGCCCCTGGTGGGCGAGCATCTCGTAGCGCTTGAGCTCGTTGTGGTAGGTGCGCGAGCCGTCGAAGAAGGTCTCGCGGAACTCGGTCGGAGTCAGCAGGACCTCTTCCTTCGCCAGCCGCTGCTCGGCGGCCGTCATCAGCGCGAGCCAGTGCCGCGCCTGATCGATGTGGCGCTGGGCGAGGGACGGCAGCACCTCCTGGAAGACGTCCTCCATCACGATGTCCGTGCCGTCGACGCGCGCCACGACGCCCTCGGGAAGCACGTCGGGGTTCTGCTCGATCTCCATGTAGGTGTTGAGCAGGTCGATGACCATCGAGCGCCAGATGTCCTTCCAGACCGGGCTCTCCTCGGGCACCTCGGAGAGGCCCTGCTCCGCGGCGACCTGGACGCGCTGGTCGTAGGCGCGCTTGGCGCTGGAGAGGAAGTCGTTGCCGCCGCCGGAGCGGATGGCCTCGAGGGTCAGCTCCGGCCACTCCTCGGGGTTGTTCTGCAGGAAGAGCTGGTCGAAGAGCTGCTGCTGCTCGAGGTGCGTGCGGTAGAGCTCGAGGCTGACGAAGGCGCGCTCCGTCTCGACGTCGAAGTCGAGGGTCGGGTAGCGGCGCTTGAAGTCGGCGCGCATCTGCTCGATCGCCTGGTCGATCGCGCCCTGGTCGATCGCGTAGTCGGCCCTGGACCCACCGGCCGCGACGCGTCGCTCGACCTCGTCGGCGAGGAAGATGTCGTACTTGCGCTTCTCGAGCTGGCTGGACCCGACGCCGACCGCGAAGACGCGCTTGAAGGCGTCGAGCGGCACCTTCTGGCCGTTCACGATCAGCGGGCCGCCGAAGAGCTCCTCGAGCTCCGCGTCCGAGAGGCCCGACGGGGCTGCGTCGGTGTCCGGCGTCGCGGGGAGCGGGGCGGGCTCTTCCTGGGCGTGGGCGGGGAGCGCCAGGGAAAAGGCGGCGAGGAGGCCGAGGGTCAGCGACATGACGGTCTTTCCGTAGTGAGGTGGTCAGGGGCCGGGGCGGGCTTGGCCGGAAGCAGGCGGCCCGGGCGAAGCGTAGCGCACGGGACGGGGCGGGGCGGCAGCTTGCGCGACGCGGCGGAACAGCCTACGAGTCAGCCCGCGCGGGTGTGAACGCGCACACCGGGATTTTCCAGGCGCGCCCGACCCCGCTCCGAGGGCCTGCCAGGGGGCTCCGGACCCGCCGCGGCCCCGCACGGCGCGGGAGAGCGCGGGGATCTTTTGCGTTACCCTGCCCGCGCCGGGCGGCTAGCCGTGAACTCCAGGCAGGCGGTTCACCTCGGGTAGCCCCCTCCGGGAACACTCACGCGCGACCGCCGGATCCGGCGGGACCGCCGCTCTCCGGACGCAGACCGATTGCCACCGCCATGCTCTACGCCCCGCGCACGATCGCCTTCATCACCGAGGTCTTCCACCCCGTCCTGCAGCCGGACCCGGCGCCGATCCAGCGGGTGCACAACCACCTGTTCCAGGAGTCCGACCCCGCGTACGGCAGCTTCGCCGTGACGCACAACGGGGCGGTCCTGTCGAACCCCGTGACGCGGCCGGGCGCCGTCTCCTCCGCGACGTTCCTGCCCGACCGGATCCAGTTCCGGGAGGAGCTCACGGGCATGACGGTCGACGAGTTCGCCCAGCGCGTGCGACGCATCGTCGAGCTCGTCACGCAGCACATCGACATCCAGGTCTTCACGGCGCAGCAGGTCACGATCCGCACGCTCGTGAACCCGCGCAACTTCAACGACAGCCGCGAGTTCCTGTGCCGCGGCATGTTCGGCTTCAGCGACGAGATCGACGTGTTCGAGCGCGCGCCGCAGCTCTACGGCATCCGCATGGTGTTCCCGCCCGACGAGCAGAACCCGAACGCCTACTCGCTGCGCATCGAGTCGTTCAGTCAGGACGTGCGCTCGATCTTCATCGAGAACCAGGCCAACTACGCCCCGATCCTCGTCGCGCGCGGGCTCGACGCGCTGGTCGGCAACGTCGACAACGCCTACCAGTTCCTGGTCGACCGCGCGCTCGACTTCATGGCCAACTTCGACGTCCGCCAGGAGGTCTAGCCCGTGGCTCTCGAGCACGCGCTCCGCAGGCTCGACGCCGATCTCCGAGCGGGTACGTCGCGCGCATGGGCCCTGCGGTGCGCCCTAGCCCTCGCCCTCGCACCGGCCTGCGGCCCCGCGGCGTCCGACGAGACCGGGACGACCGCCTCCTCGGCCTGGCCCGCCGACACCGTCGTGACGATCGACGGCGTGGCGATCACCGCGGCGGAGGTCGACGCCGAGATCGAGCCCTTCCTCGTGTTCGAGCCGCGCTCCACCGACGCCCACGCGCGCCGGCTCGCGTTCACGCACGTGGTCCTGCCGCGCGCGGTCGCGCGCCTGCGCGGCGGCGCGGAGTCCTACGAGAGCGCGCGCGAGCGAGCCGCGGGAGTCGCCGCGTACGTCGCCGCGAACGGCGAGGCGCCGCCCGAGGCACCGGGCGAGTTCTCCACCTACGGCGGGCCGCGCCAGGTGGGCTGGGCCACGTGGCAGAGCGCCTTCGAGCTCGAGCCGGGCCAGTGGTCCGAGCTCGTCGCGGCCACCTACGACTTCCGCGTCGTGCGCCTGATCCGCCGCGAGGACGGCCCGACTCCCGCGAACCTCGTGGTCGAGCTGGCCGTGGTCTCGTTCCCGTTCGTCCCGGAGGACTTCTCGTCGGGCTCGGCGGAGGTCCACTACCCCGAGCACCGCATGACGATCGTCGACCCCGCGTGGCGCGCGATCGTCCCCGAGTGGATCCAGTACGAGATGCACGTGCACGACGGCGACGGATAGCCCGAGCTGGCCAGGAGATCGAATCATGTGGAAACGCGTTGCAGCGCTGGGATGGATCGCGAGGGCCCTCGGCACCCTCCTCGTCGTCGCCGCGGTCCTCGCCCCCGCCGCGCGGGCGGCGACGCGTGCCGAGACCGGCGGAGGCGAGGAGCCCGTCGTCGAGCGCCTCGAGGCCTGGCCCGAGCTCGACAAGGACTGCCGCAAGGGCCTGAAGGGCGAGGTCGATCGGCTGCGCAAGGCTCGCACGGAGAGCATGGGCGCCTCCGCCGCGGACAACCTCCGGGCGTGCGGCGCCGGCGTGGCTCCCGCGCTGCTCACGGCCCTGGGCAAGGAGCGCGACGAGGAGGCGCGCGCGCGCGTGCTCGACGTCCTCGCGTCCGTCACCGGCGCGGCGCACACGCGGCTGCTCGCGGCCGAGTTCGACCACAGCTCCGCGGAGGTGCGCCGCTTCGCGCTGCAGCGCGTCGCGGGCCTGCCCGACCCCGGCGTCCGCGAGCCGGCCGAGCGCGCGCTGGCCGCGCTCGAGGAGCGCGGCGAGAAGGCCGACGCGAAGGAGCTCTACCTCGCCGCGCTGTGCGCGACGTCGGCGGGGTCGATGTCCGGCTTCGACCGCGTCCTGGCCGCCGCGGAGAAGGACTGGCGCCGCCGCGGACCGGAGCTGCGCGTGGCGCTCCTGGCCGTGCGCGGCCCCGCCGCCTCGGAGCGCAGCCTCGCGGCGCTGGAGGCCGCCGGAGACAGCTCCGCGCGCACCGTCGCCGCGCTCAACGTGCTGGCGGCCTGCGGCGAGAAGGACGCCGCGCGCGCCGTGCGCCCGCGGCTCGACAGCGACGACAACAGCGTGCGCGTCGCGGCGATCAACGCCCTGCGCGGCGTCGTCGACGGCGATCCGCCCCTGGAGAACCTGCCGGTCTTCGAGGCGATCGAGGCCGCGAAGCGCTGGAAGGCGCGGGAGCTGCCCTGATGCTCTGGATCGCGCTGCTCCTCGCCTCCGCGGTGAACGTCGGCCCGCCGCGCGCGGAGGAAGAACTCTGCCCCTACTGCGGCGAGGATCCGGAGTTGATGAGCGCCGCCGGCATCGTGTCGCACGGCCCGTTCGACTTCGGCGTGGGCACGACCGAGGACGTCGACCGCCTGCTGCCGACCTACGACCTCCTGTGGACGGAGACGAAGCACTTCCAGCTGGGCACGGCGCTGCGCCGCTACAAGCTCGGCGACAAGGAGAAGAAGAAGGTCCGCGCCGAGCTCGAGCGGCTGCAGCTCGCCCTCCCCGAGGTCGAGCCGCGCACGCGCTTCCTCGACCCGTGGCTGCGCGCGCACCTGTACGCCCAGCGCGCCGAGGATCTCTGGAAGCGCTTCCAGGAGATCGCCGGCGTCACGGACGCGGACTTCCCCGGCGGCACCGGGCCGCGGAACATCGCCCTGAAGTACATGGGGCAGGGCCCGCACATGGGGCAGAAGGGCAAGTACGAGCTGCTGATCGTGCCCAGCAAGGCCGCCTCGCGCCTCTACCTCACCGAGCAGTTCGGCCTGACGATCGAGCGCACGCAGCGCTGGAACGTCGTGGCGCGCGACACGCTGACGGTGACGATGAACCTCGAGGAGGACCAGGTGAAGCGCGACGAGGCCCTGCACGGCCACGTGGTGTTCAACCTGCTGCAGGTGCTGCTCGACGGCTACAAGCACTACAACTACGACACGCCGCTCTGGTACCACGAGGGCCTCGCGCACGTGCTGGAGCGCGAGATCTCGCCGGACTTCAACAGCTTCGACGGCTCCGAGGGCTCGCTGGCGGCGACCACGCGCAAGTCCGACTGGCTCGCGGAGGTCCGCAAGCTCGTCCGCGGCGACGACGCCCCGCGGCTCGCGGAGCTGACGCGCCTGCGCCAGTACAGCCAGTTCGAGCTGGAGCACCACTTCGCGACGTGGTCGATGGTGCAGTACCTGCTGGTCGAGCGGCCCGAGGCCTTCGCGTGCTTCCTCGACCGCATGCACGGCGCCGTCGACGATCAGGCCCAGGTGGTCTTCACCGACATGCAGGACCACCAGCGCAGCGCCTTCCAGGACTGCGTCGGCATCCCCTACGCCCAGTTCGACGAGGCCTGGCGCGAGTGGGTCGCCTCCAAGGAGGCCGAGCTGGCGCAGGAGTAGCGACCGCGCCCCCCGGACCCTCCCCCGGACCCCCCCCCGGACCCTCCGCGGCACCCTGGCGCGAGAATTCCGAACCGGAACGCAACCCCCGCGCCCCGGTCCAGTCCACCCCCCGGGGGCGGGGGCCCGGCTCCCGTCCTTCCCCATTGGGGTTGGGCGCTTGCGGACCGTGCCCGGGGACGGCCCGCGGGCAAGGACGGTACGGGCTCTCGGGTGCCTTGCGGAGCCCTCCGCGAAGCCCCGACCTGCCTTAGGAGACCGCCGGGCCCTCGGGCTCGCGCCTCCGGACCGTGGTTCCGCGGCTCCGCCGGCCCCTCCGACGTGGAATCCGGCGCGGGCCGGGCCGGCCGCCCGGCCTGCCTCGGGTCCCCGCGTTCTCCGACATCTCCGCCGCGACGACCCGGAACCTCCCGCGCGCGGAAGGAAATCGGGTATTCTTTCGCGCTCTCCCCCCCGTCCGAGTCGACCCTCCCCGCGAGCTCAGCTCCTCGCGCCGGGCCGGCGCCGGGGGTTCCGCTCACCCGCTCGCTCCAGGGGTTCTATCCTGGGAAGGACCGCGGGCCGGCGGGGCCCGCACCACGATCCGCACCTCGCTCGACCTCGGCATGATCCAGCGCAAGAAACGCCGCATCGTCCTGTTCCTACCGCATCGCGCCGACCCCTCCCAGGGCGTGCGCGTCAGCGCGGACCTGACGCCTCTCGAGCTGCTGCAGATCGCGACGTTCCCGTACCAGGAGGGGTACGAAGTCGTGCTCATCGACGCGATGATCCACGAGTCGGACTACATGGACCGCCTCGAGGAGGCCTGCGACGGCGCGCTGCTGTTCGCGAGCTCTTGCATCCTCGGCTTCCAGGTCGCGCACGGCGCGCAGGTCGCGAGGAAGATCCGCGCCAAGTTCCCCGACCTGCCCATGATCTGGGGCGGCTGGTTCCCCAGCGTCGCGCCCGAGCTCTACCTGAAAGAGGGCATCGCCGACGCCGTCGGCCTGGGTCAGGGCGAGCTGACGTTCTGGGACGTCGTCCAGGCCGTCGACAACGGCACCGACCTGGCCGAGGTTCCCGGACTCGTCGTGATGCGCGACGGCAAGCCGTTCTACACGCCGCACCGTCCCGTCGTCGGCTTCGACCAGATCCCGCCGGTCCCGTGGGACCTGCTGGAATTCGAGGCCTACGTCGAGCGCCAGAACAAGACCGGCGGCGCCAAGATCCGGCACAAGTATCCCGACCCGTGGGACATGCCGGTCGGCACGCCGCTGCGCGGCTTCAGCTTCTTCTCGAGCTACGGCTGCCCCGAGCCGTGCACCTTCTGCTGCTCGCCCGAGGTCACCGGTCGCCGCTGGAAGGCGATCCCCGGCGACG
>CAYGPA010000145.1:0-10641 GCA_964351535.1 uncultured Planctomycetaceae bacterium | reverse complement strand
AGGGCGCCGCTCTCGCGCTCGAGTGCGCGCACGAAGTAGCGGCCCTGGAAGAACCACTCCCAGGCCGAGGGCGGGCACGTCCAGCCGTCACCGCGACCGAGGACGCCGGCGGCGAGCAGCCACGTCGGAGCCATTCCGACCTCGATCGCGAACTCCGCGGAGCGCGCGAAGCGCA
The DNA here is from genome assembly GCA_964351535.1 of uncultured Planctomycetaceae bacterium. Taxonomy (GTDB): domain Bacteria; phylum Planctomycetota; class UBA1135; order UBA1135; genus JAUIDW01. Next base: position 10,466 of record CAYGPA010000145.1, on the reverse strand, counting down.
GCGCGGGCGGCTCGGAGCAGGCGCCGAGCTCCTGCAGCGGATGGATCGGACGGTGCCGTCGCTCGGGCGGGAGCTGGGCCGCGGCGGCTTCGGCCTGGTCGATCAGGGCGCGCGCGCTCGCGCCGTGGAAGCGCTCGAGGTAGGCGCGGCGGCTCACGGAGTAGCGCGCGAGAGCCTCGGGGTCCTGCTCCCCGCCCGCGCCGCTCGAGCGCGCCCAGTGGTGCACGACGCGCGCGCGCGGCACGAACAGCAGCGCGCGGCCCAGGGCGCGCAGGCGGCGGCAGAGATCGGTGTCCTCGAAGTACAGCGGGTAGCGCGTGTCGAAGACCGTGTCGAGCGCCGCGAGCGCGCCGCGACGCGCGAAGAGGCAGGCGCCGGACAGGAGCTCGACGTCGACGACCTCGCGCGCGGACCAGTGCGCGCGCGCCAGGCGCGAGCGGCGCGCGGCGTAGGAGCGCGCCGCGGTCACCGACACGTCGGCGGTCACCGCGTGCACGAGGTCCCGGGGCGTCGGCATCACCGGCCGCGGGTGGTGCAGGCAGCACTCGGGGTCGAGGAACACGGCCGGGCCCGCGAGGCCGGCATCGGGGCGCACGTCGAGCGCCGCCAGGAGCTCTCCGAGCGAGCCCGACGGGAACCAGAGGTCGGGATTCAGGAACGCGACGAGGTCGTCCGGCCCGCCGCGGGAGTGAGCCAGGGCCAGGTTCATGCCGCCCGCGTAGCCCAGGTTCGCCCGCGAGCGCAGCACCCGGGCGCCGCCCGCCTCGAGCGCGGCGAGGTGCTCCTCCTGCGGCTCGGGCGAGGCGTTGTCGACGACGACGACCTCGAGGTCGCGGGGCGCGCCTCCCAGCTCGCTCCAGCACGCGCGCAGCGAGTCCACGCAGGCCCGCGCGAAGGCGCCCGAGCGGTAGTTCACGACGAGGGCCGACAGGCGCCGACCGGCGAGACCCCGCGGGGCCCGCGCGCTCTCGTGCCGCGCGCTCACGGGCGAGCGGCCTCGCCGGAACCCGGCCTCCGCGGACGCGGCGGCGCTCCGTCCTCGACGTGCAGCGACCACGCGTGCTCGACGCGCACGAGGCCGAGCTCCTTGGTGCGCGAGCGGACCACGAGCGGCTGGGGCAGGAGGTACTCCTGATAGCGGTGCACGCCGCTGCCGTCGAACAGCACGACGAGCAGCTGGAACGTCCCCGAGAGCAGCGGCAGGTCCGGCAGCGACAGCACGGCGCAGCCGCGGCGGCCGGGGACCTCGACGCCGTCGAGGTGCGTGCCGACTCCGAAGCAGAGCGTCTGGTCCTGGCGCAGCACGCCGAGGCCGACGTGGATCGGCGTCGCGTCCGGCGTGGGGTTCTCGTACCAGACGCGCAGCTCGACGGAGCGGCCGGGCTCGATCTCGTAGAGCTCCTCCTCGGTCCCGGCGTCGACGAGCCGCGCGTCGACGACGTACGGCGCGCCCGGGCGCGGGGCGACGCCCTCGTCGCTCGCGAGGCCCTGGATGTGCTCGCGCTGGAACGCGGCGTACTCGTTGGTCGCGTCGACCGCGGTGCCCGCGGCGGCGACGCGCCCGCCGTCGAGCCACAGCGCCTCGTCGCACATCTGGCGCACGTCGTAGAGGCTGTGGCTGCAGAGGACCAGCGTGCCGCCCGCGCGCTTGAACTCGAGCAGGCGGTCGACGCACTTCTTCTGGAAGTACATGTCCCCCACCGCGAAGACCTCGTCGACGATCAGGACGTCGGGATGGAAGGCGGTCGCGACGCTGAAGCCGAGGCGCATGCCCATGCCGGTCGAGTACGTGCGCACGGGCTGGTCCGCGAAGCCCTGCAGCTCGGCGAACTCGAGGATCTCCTCCTCCTTGTCGCGCAGCGCGCGCCGCGAGTGGCCGAGCAGCATGCCGGCCAGCGCGATGTTCTCGCGGCCCGTGAAGTCCAGGTGGAAGCCCGCGCCGAGCTCGAGCAGGCTCGCCGCGCGACCGGCGAGGCGGTAGCGGCCCTCGGTCGGATGCGTCGTGCCCGCGAGGACGCGCAGCAGGGTCGACTTGCCGGCCCCGTTCGCGCCGATCAGGCCGAGCGCGGACCCGCGGGGCACGGCGAGGTCGACGCCGCGCACGGCCCAGAAGCGCTCGTGGTGCGCCGCGCGGCCGAGCGTCGCGAGCTCGAGGACGCGGCCGAGGACGCTCGTGTAGCGCCGGTAGGCCTTGCCGAGCCCCTCCGCCTGCAGCGCGTGATCGACCGCCACGCTCAGACCTCGTCGGAGAAGCGCCGCTGCGCGGCGGACAGGGTGAAGGCCCCCACGCAGAGGCTCGCGAGCGACCACAGCCCGAAGCGCAGCACCGCGGACGCCGGCGAGTCGGCGAACGCGAACGCCGGCTCGCCGGACATGAGCGCGTGGCGCCAGGCGTACAGGCAGTCGTGCATCGGGTTCAGCCGCAGCCACGGCAGCCACTCGGCGATGCCGGGCACGACCTCGGGCGAGGGGACCCAGAAGACCGGGGTCACGAACATCCACACCGTGATGCCCGCCGCCACGACGTGCTGCGTGTCGCGCAGCAGCGCGTGGGCCGTGGCGACGATCCAGGCGACGCCGGTCGTGAAGGCGATCTGGAGCACGAGGAGCAGCGGGATCCAGAGGAGCCCCGCGCCGGGCGCGTCCCAGAGCGGCGTGAGGAAGCAGACGGCGAGGTAGGCGATCAGGCCGAAGCCGAGCGTGGCGGCGCTGGCGAGCACGATCTCGAGCGGCAGCACCTCGACCGGGAACGCGACCTTGCGGATCAGGTTGCCGTTCTCGACGAAGGCGTGCGCCGAGCGCGAGACGGCCTCGCCGAAGGCCGTCCAGACGAGCACGCCGGTGAACATCCACACGCCCATCGCGGCGCCCTGCTCCGGAGGCAGGGACGGCATGCGAAACCCCAGGAGGCGCGTGAACACGAACCAGTAGATCGCGAACACGAGCAGCGGCTGAACGAGCGGCCAGAGCTTGCCGAGCAGCGTGCCCGAGAGGCGCGCGGCCAGCTCGCGCCGGACGCTCGCGGCGACGAGCTCGCGCGCGCGCCACACGCGGTGCGGGATGCCGGCGGCGCTGCGCAGCACGTCGGCCAGGCCGGGCTCCCCGGCCTCGACCCACGCGCTCGTCGTGCTCGGAGGCTTCCGCGTCATGCTGGCGAGGATTCCATCGCAGGAGGCATCGGCAGCCGGCGCGGGCGACTTGCCGTCCGGAGCCGTGGAAGTCGAGTCGAGCCCGTCTGCGGCACGCCGGGCCGGGGGGAGGTCAGCGCGGGGAGCTCGGCTGGAACTCGGAGAAGTCCCCCACCTGCGAGCGGATCAGCTGGAGCAGCAGGAGCGCCTCCTGGGTGTCGTCCGGAGCGTCCTTCCAGTCCGCGTAGCTGAGGTCGAGCGGCCGCGCGATGTCGTTGTTGACCTGCCGCTGGACGCGCACGTCGATGCGGTAGGTCTGCGGGCCGGCGGGCCGGAAGCGGATCGTCGCCTGCTCGCGGAACCCCTGCCGCCCGTCCCCCATGCCGCGGAACGGGCTCAGGTCGTTGCGCCAGCCCGAGGTCGCCGTGCGCGTCGCCGGGTCGAACCCCGCCCCGACGGGGAAGCCCTGCTTCTCGAACGCGATCACCGTGCACTCCCAGAGCACGCGGTCGCTCGGAGCCTTGACCTCCTGGCCGACCCACTCGGGGTCGTACCGGGACGCGGCGTTGCACCCCGCGAACAGGGGGACCAGGACGAGCAGGATCGGGAGCACGGCGCGACGCATCATCAGGCTTCCTCCGCCTTCATGGACTGCCGATCGCGGATGGCGATCTGGAGCGGGATGTTCGGGAAGCCGAGCTCGTTGCGCAGGCGCTTCTGGAGGTAGCGCACGAGCTCCTTGCCGACGATCTTCTTGTTCTTGAAGAAGAGCACGATCGTCGGGGGCGCCGACGAGGCCTGCGTCGCGTAGAGGAGCCGCGCGAAGCGCGCGCGCGAGCTGGGGACGTTGCCCTCCAGCGCCCGCCGCAGCACCCGGTTGAGCTCGCCGGTGCCCACGCGTCGACGGGACTGCTCCCACAGGCTCTCGGAGGTCGAGAGGAGCTCGTCCAGTCCGCGGGCCTGGATCGCCGAGGCGAACACGATCGGCGCGAACGCGAGCCCCGGCAGCTCGTCGCGCAGGTAGCGCTCCATGCCCCGCTTGTCCGGGACCGGCATCGCGTCCCACTTGTTCGCGACGATCACGACGGGCTTGTAGTGGTCGATCACGTAGCGCGCCAGGCGCTTGTCGATCGCCCCGAGCTCCTGCGTGGCGTCGATCATCAGGAACACGACGTCGGCGCGGCGAATGGCCTTCTTGCTGCGCGCGTCGCTGTAGAACTCGATGCCGTCGGCGAGCCTCGTCCGGCGCCGGATGCCGGCCGTGTCGATCGCGACGAACGACTTGCCGTCGCGCTCGAAGACCACGTCGACCGAGTCGCGCGTCGTACCCGGGATCTCGGAGACGATCATGCGCTCCTCTCCGGCGAGCGCGTTGACGAGCGTCGACTTGCCCGCGTTGCGGCGGCCGACGATCGCGATCTTGGGCGGCGGCCCCGCGTCGCGGTCGAACACGTTGGGCCCGTCCGCCTCCGCGGGGAGGAGCTCCGCCAGGCGGTCGTAGAGCGGGTGCAGCCCCGTTCCGTTCTGCGCGCTGATCGCGAAGGGGCCTTCCGCTACACCGAGCCGGCGGAACTCGTCCACGACCCATTGCTGCTCCTGGCCCTCGGTCTTGTTGACGACCAGGATCACCGGCTGCGGCATGCCGCGCAGGCGCCGCGCGACCTCGAGGTCGAGAGGCGTCAGCCCGTCGCGGGCGTCGACCATGAAGAGCACGACGTCCGCCGCACCCATGGCCGCCTGGACCTGGCGCTCGACGTGGGGACCCAGGTCGTCGCGGTCGACGATCCCGATGCCGCCGGTGTCGATCACCTCGATGTTGCGCAGCCCTCCGGAGGTCGGGAGCCGCGCGGGCACGGAGATCCGGTCGCGCGTCACGCCGGCGGTCGGCTCGACGATCGACACGCGGCTGCCGTGCATGCGGTTCAGCAGCGTGGACTTGCCCACGTTGGGCCGACCCACGATCGCGACGCGGGGATAGCCCGTGAACTTGGGGGAGCTCGGTTCGGTGGTCACCAAGCCGCCATGGTAGCCCGGCCCCTGCGCGACGCGCAGACCGAAACGGCTCAACTCGGGTTCTGCGAGCGCTTTGCGGACGCCGGCCCGGCCCGCGACCGGAGCGGGTCTCCGAGGCCGCCGGCCGGCGCCTGGCGACCGCCGGCTCGCGGTCCGCTTCACGGCAAGCGCAGCGCGCGGTGGACCTGGGGCAGCACGCGGACGTGCAGGTCCCGGTCCCGGGCGCGCTCGAGCAGGTCCTCGAGGAGGGCGGCCGGAGGAGCCTCCACCCCGGCCATCGGCGTCGCCGGCTGGAGCACGAGCGCGAGGTCCGGTGCGATCTCCGCGAGGTCGTCCAGCAGCTCCTCGAAGTCGCGCGCGGCGCGGCCGCCGGCGACCACGATCTTCGCCGCGGCGTCGCGGCCGGCGAGCTGCGCGAGGCAGGCGCGCCGCGCCTCCGCCCAGCTCGCCGCGTCCGCCGGGGAGGGCTCGGACGACGCGCGCACATCGGTCAGCGGGACCGGACGCTCGAGGTCCGCGGGCACCTTGAGGTCGAGGCTGACGTGGTCCACGCCGTCGAGCACCGACGCGAGGGCGCGCGGATGTCCGCCGGCGGTCTCGAGGTGGATGCGGCGCTCGCCGAGCACCGGGCGCAGGCCGCGCACGAACGCGGGCCACGCGAGCGGTTCGCCGCCGGTCACGCTGACCGTGCGCGGTGCGCCGGGTTCGACCGCGGCGATCCAGCACGCGGCCTGGAACGGCGTGGCCCAGGCGGGTTCGCGCACCGTGCCCTCGGGTCGGGCCACGCGCGCCCGGTCCTCGTCCGCGAGCCGCCAGGAGCCCGGGGTGTCGCACCACGTGCAGCGCAGCGGACAGCCGCGCAGGCGCAGGAAGACCTGGGCTTCGCCGACGTACGTGCCCTCGCCCTGCACGGACGCGAAGACCTCGAGGATCGGCGCCTCGACGCGTTCGGAGACCAAGGCGTCCTCCGGATTCCGCGGGCGCGAGTCCGACGCACGACCCACGAAGCGGGTCGGGGGATGGCGGACGCCCGCGGGGGCGGGCCTACTCGGCCGCTGCCGGGGCGTCGGCCTCTTCGCCCTTGTCCTTCTTCGCCTTCTTGGCGCCGAGGACCTTGAACTTCGTGCGGACCTTCGGGAGCCCGTGCACGGAGTCCTGTTCGGGGTCGAACTTGCCCTTCTTGGTGAGGGCTTGGATGCGCTCGACGCGCGTCCAGACGCTGCGCTCGCCGACGAGGCTGTTGGCGCCGCGGAGACTGCTGTGGATCGACATGGCACTGGGTTTCCGGTTCGGAGGCGCTGCCGGTTCGTCCGGGCTCCCCGCAGGAAATGGGCCGAGGAGTCTCGCGCCTCCGGCCCTCGAAAGCAAGCCCGAGGGCTAGTAGCCCGTCGAAGAAGGGCTCCAGATACCACGGCCCTGGCATCTGGAGCCCTTCTTCAACGGGCTGCTAGCGCTGGACGTATTCCTCGATCGCCACGACGTAGGCGTCCTGGAACTCCCGCCGGCCGCGGGGGCTCGCGAGGTCCCGCAGGCGGTTGCGGAGCTCGTTCAGGTCGTCCTTGCGCGGCGCGGCCCCCACCAGCAGCAGGACCTTGCCGTTGCGGAGATAGGGCCGGAAGACCGGGAATCCGCTGCGGCGCAGGTGCGCGTGGGTGGCCCGGGCCATGTCGCGCTGGTCGGCGGTGTCCGCGTAGGTCACGACCATGATCGTGAAGCGGTTGCGCGGGTCCTTCAGGGCGGCGTCGGGGTCGGGGCGCTCCGCGGCGGCGGCCGCGCCGGGCGCCGGGCGCGGTTCGGCCCGGGCTCCCGAGGTGCCGGCCGCGCCCGCCGAGAGCGGGGAGGCGGCCGCTTCGGCCCCGCCCGGAGCGGGCTCCTGGGCGTGGATCGGTCGGCTGGCGCGGCCGAGCAGGAAGGCCGCGAGCAGCAGCAGGACCTGGATGATCGCCAGCTTGGCGGGCCCCAGGTTCGTGAGGATCTCGGTCACGGTGGCCGCGCCGCCCGGGCCGGACGGAGCCGCGCGCCGCGGGCGGTCGCCGCCCAGCGCGAAGGGGCCTCCCGAGCCGGGGGAGCCGCTCTTCGAGCGCTTCTTCGGCCGCGGGGGCGCAGCCTCCTCGGGGCTCGGAGTCGCTCCCGGCTTCATCGCCGAGAGCATGTGCTCGAGCATGTCTTTCGGGTAGCGCGCCATGGTCGGGGGGCAGCCGCGCGGCTGCCGCGCCCGAAGCCACGGTAACGGCGGGCAAGGACGGGGGTCAACGACCCTCGGCGTCGAGCCGCTCGAGCATCGCGCGCGTGTCCGGAACCCACGCTCCCGCGGGCACTTCGTCGAGGTAACGATTCAGCTCGGCGCGCACGGCCGCGTACTCCCCGGCGCGGTACAGGCTGCGGGCGAGGTTCAGGTGGACGGGCTCGGGCAGCTCGACCCCGGTCTGCTCCGCCAGTGCGAGGACGCGCCTCCAGCTCGCGCTGGCGCCCTCGAAGTCCTCGAGGCGGAACAGCACGACCGCGAGGTGGTTGTGGGCCGCGAGGTCCTCCGGCGCCAGCCGCGCGGCGCGGCGGAAGGCCTCCTCGGCCGCGGCGAAGTCGTCGCTCGCGTACGCGGCGACCCCGGCGTCGAGAGCTCGTTCGAGCTCCTCGACGATCATCGTGGCGCCCCAGCCGAGGTCCTCCGGAGGCAGGCCCAGCTCCCGCGCGCGCAGGTAGCGCTCGAGGGCTCGCTCGCGGTCCTTCGCGAGGAGCGCCGCCATCGCGCCGCGCTGCGACACGAGCGCCAGCGTGCCGGCGACGTCCTCGCCGTCGGCCAGCAGGCCCTCGTAGAGCTCGATCGCGCCCTCGAAGTCCGTCGCCGCCTGGCGCGCGTCGGCCAGCGCGATGCGCACGTCGACGTCCGCGGGGTCGCGCTCGTAGGCCGCCTCGGCGTGGTACAGCGCCGCCGCGAGGTCCGCGCGCCCGAGCGCCTGGCTGGCGAGCAGCAGGTGCCCCTGGGCCAGCGGACGGTCGACGAACTCCACGTCGGGATCCATGGCCAGCGCCTGCTCGAGGTGCACGAGACCGGCCTGGGCGCCGCCCTCGCGGCAGATCATCAGCACGCCGCGCGCGCGGGCGATCTCGGGCGTCGTCCCGAAGCGCGCGAGGGCCTCGCGCATCTCGGTCTCGGCCGACTCCTCGCGACCGGCCCAGGCGTGCAGCTCCGCGGCCGTGGCCCAGACGCGCGCCTCGTCGGGGAAGCGTCGGCGGGCGTCCTCGAGCGCGCGGATCGCCGCGATCTGGCTGCCCTCGAGGGTTGCGAGGCGGGCCGCGAGCAGCTCGGCGTCGAGGCCCGCGGGCAGCGTCGCGAGCAGCCGCCGCGCGCTCTCCAGATCGCCGCGCTCGAGGGCCAGGCCCGCGGCGACGGCCGCGGCATCGTGGACGCGGGGCGTCCAGGGCGGGACCTCGGCGCGCACGACCGGTGGGCGCGTCGCGGCGCGCGGCCCACGCCCCGCGGCGGAGGTGTCGGCCTCGGAGTCCTTCGAGCAAGCGAGCCCGAGCACGACGAGGACGCCCGGAACCAGGAAGTCGGTCGCGGCCCGGCGGGCGAAGCGGGTCGTCCCGGGGAGCCGGGTGCGGGTCGTCCCGGGGAGCGGAGGGCGGGTCGTCATGGAAGCTTCGATCGTAGCCTGAGGTGCGGATACGATCCCAGCCCCGGCTGCCGGCCCGTCCCGTCTTCGCACGTCGGGTCGCGGTTCGTCCGGCCCAGGCCCTCTGCGACGCCCCCCCACCCGTGAGTCCCCCGAACGTGAAGTCCATGCGCCTCGTGACCTTCGGGTGCAAGGCCAACCAGTACGACACCCAGGTCCTGCGCGAGGCCCTCGCGCGGCGCGGGTGGACCGAGGGCGAGGGCGCCGAGCTCGTCGTCGTGAACACGTGCACGGTGACCGCCGAGGCCGGCCGCAAGGCGCGCCAGCTCGCCCGCCGCCTGCACCGCGAGAACCCGCGCGTGCGCATCGCCATGACCGGCTGCCTGGCGGAGAGCGAGCCCGAGATCCTGCGCGAGCTGCCCGGCGTGCACTGGGTGCTCGGCAACGGCGAGGCCAAGCGCCCCGTGAACTTCCTGCGCCAGATCGGCGAGCGGATCGACCCCGAGGAGCTCGGCGTCCCCGCCGGCATCACCGAGTTCGCGGGCCACACGCGGGCCTTCCTGAAGATCCAGGACGGCTGCGACATGGCCTGCGCCTTCTGCATCATCCCGAGCGTGCGCGGGCCGAGCCGCTCGCGCCCGGCCGACGAGCTCGCGGCCGAGGTCGCGCGCCTGGTCCGCGCCGGTCACCGCGAGATCGTACTGTGCGGCATCCACATCGGGCACTGGGGCCGCGACCTCGGGCTCGCGCTGTCGGATCTCGTGCGCGCGCTCGCGGACCTCACGGTGCGCGCGGACGACGGTCGCGAGCTGCCGTTCCGCGTGCGGCTCTCGTCGATCGAGGCCACGGAGGTGGACGAGGCGCTGCTCGACGTCCTCGTCGCCGCGCCCGAACGCGTCGCGCCGCACCTGCACATGCCGATGCAGTCGGGCGACGACGGCGTGCTGAAGGCCATGAACCGCTGGTACGACGTCGAGGAGTACCTCGCCGCCTGCGACCGCATCCGCGCACGCCTCGACCGCCCCGCGTTCACCGCGGACATCCTCGTGGGGTTCCCGGGCGAGGACGAGGCGGCCTTCGAGAACACCCTGCGCACGACGCGCGCGGCGGGCTTCGCGCGCGTGCACGTGTTCCCGTTCTCCGCCCGTCCGGGCACGGCGGCCGCGGGGCTGAAGACGGTCGCGCCGGAGCTCGTGCGCGAGCGCAGGGCGCGCCTCTCCGAGCTCGCCTCGGAGCTCGGCGACGCCTACCGCCGCAGCCTGGTCGGCGCGCGCGAGCGCGTGGTGCTCGAGGGCTGGGCCGGTCTCTCGGGCCGCTACCAGCGCGTCCGCGTCGATCCCGACGACTTCCCCGGGCCGCCCCCCGACGTGGTCGACGTCGTGCTCGCGCGCGACGACCGCGGCCCGGCCGGAAGCTCGGGCGCCGAACCGGACGCGGACGACGACGCCTTCCGCCTTCGCGGCGTGCCGGTCGCCGGCGTCGCGGGCGCGAGCGCGGAGGTCGGCGCGTGACGGACCGCGAACCCGTCGCGAGCGGCGCGGCCGCGAGCGCCGCTCACGAGGACCCGCGGGCCGAGCTCGCGGCGCTCTCGTCGGCGCTGCGCGGCGAGCTCCGCCGTCGGCGCGCGCGCGGTCACCGCGCGATCCACGGCCCCGCTTCCGTCCCCGCCGCCGCGAGCGGGGCGGAGCCGCCGGCGCGCGGCGCGCGGCCG
>CAYGPA010000144.1:0-10655 GCA_964351535.1 uncultured Planctomycetaceae bacterium | reverse complement strand
ACCCAGCGGTTCCCGCCGCGCTGCTTGGCCTCGTACATGGACTCGTCGGCCTGCTTGAGGAGCTCGCCGGCCTCCGATCCCTGCTGCGGATAGAGCGCGATCCCGATGCTGAGCGTGACGCGGACGTCGGGACCTTCGACGTGGATGGCCGTATTCATCGGCTCGCACATCGCCTCGAGGATCTTGTCGGCCACGAGCTCGGCGTCTTCCTCCGAGCCGAGCTCCGGCAGGACCACCGTGAACTCGTCACCCCCGAAGCGCGCGATGGTGTCGCCCTCGCGCAGGACGGCGCGCAGGCGCGCCGAAGCCTCCTGGAGTACGAGGTCGCCTGCGTGGTGCCCGTGGTCGTCGTTCACCTGCTTGAAGCCGTCGAGGTCCATGAAGAGCAGCGCGAGGGGCTTGCCGTTGCGCCGCGCGTGCGCGAGCTCGAGCGTGAGCCGGTCGCGGAACGAGTTCCGGTTCGACAACCCGGTGAGCTCGTCGCGATAGGCCATGCGGCGGATGCTCTCCTCGTGAGCCTGGCGCTCGGTCACGTCGCGGAAGACGAGCACGCGCCCGCTCTCGGCGCCCTTGACGCGGCGGATCGGCGCCGAGCTGCTCTCGATCGGGATCTCGCGTCCGTCCTTCGCGCGAAGCCGCTCGCGATCCAGCGAGCGCCAGATGGCCGAGTCTCCGCGACCGCCCTCGCGGGTCGAGGACACCAGCACGTACACCTGATCGAGCGGCTCCCCCACCGCGTCGTCCAGACGCCAGCCCGTCAGGTTCTCGGCCACGGTGTTCATGAACGCCACGTGGCCCGCGCCGTCGACGGCGATGACCGCGTCGGCGATGCTCTTCAGCGTCGTGGCCGTGATCTCGCGGCTCTCCAGGAGCTCCCGCTCGATCTCGGACCGCAGCTGGCCGAGGCTGGTCGCGATGGCGATGGCGAAGACGACGAACGCGCGGTCGGTCCACACCCGCGAGGCGTCGAAGTCCCCGCGCCATTCGAACAGCAGGCGCAGGAGCGTCATGGCGATGCAGCCGATCGCCAGCCACCAGGTGACGCGCGCCTGCGAGAGCCACATGCTCATCAGGATCGGGATCACGTAGACCACGCCCGTGGCGTAGTCGGCCGGCAGGATGACGTCCGCCAGGGCCACCGCGGCCACGAGCGCCAGGATCACCCGCCGGATGCCGACCGAGCGCAGCTGGAAGACGTCGCGAGATCCCGCGCCGACCTCGAGCGCCGGGTCGAAGTCGACCGCGAATCTCGAGCGGGGAACCCAGGTCCGTGCCGTGTGGCTGTCCACGGGATCAAGATGCGAACGCGAGGCGGTCAGCACCAGGAGTTGTTGAGGACCTCTCCGATTCCTCCCGCTCCCGGCACGATGTAGCCGCGGTCGTTGAGGCCGCGCTCACGGTCCCAGCTGGTTCCGGGCAGCGTCTTCAGGACCTCCGGATCGGACAGGCCGCGATCGAGGCGGGCGGTGTAGACGACGAGGTCCTCGCCCAGGGCCGTCAGCACGGACCGCAGGTACTCGGGCGTCGCCATCATCGGCATGCCGACGATGCGCGAGGGGCGTCCGTGGCGCTCGAGGTAGTGGCGCACGGCCCGGATCGTCGTCGAGCCCGTGGCCCCCATCGGATCCGGGAGCAGCAGCACGGCGCCGTCGACGGAGCCGCCGATCTTGCTGCCGGAGAGGTCGACCCCGGTCACGCGCCCCTCCTCGTCGGCCACGCGCGCCATGCTCAGGTGGTCGAGGCGCACGTTGTCGCCGGGCAGGATCGACGTCAGCATCTCGAAGCAGACCTGCGAGGGCACGATGCCCGCGCGCACGATGTCGACGATGACCACGCGCGTCGCGGGATCCAGCACGGGGCCGCGGTAGACGCCCTGCTCGGGATGCAGGTCGACCATGCGCGTGGGCATCTCGGCCCGCATCACGGGGAACTCGTTGCCCGCCACCGCGACCATCAGCGACTGGTAGACCTGCCGCAGCAGCAGCGTCATCTCGGGGTGCTTCACCTCGCGGCTCGAGAGGCGCGCGATGGCCGACAGCAGGTAGAGGTTGTCGAGGATGTGGACCTGATCGCCGTACAGGTGCGCGCGCTCCCAGCCGCCGAACTTCGTCTCCTCCGGAGATCGCAGGCGGTGGATCCGCGGCGGATGCGCGGAGCTCATGAGCGGGCCGCCCGCACGCCTTCCACCAGCGCCTCCACGAGGCGCGGCACGGCCTCGACCGGCGTGCAGCAAAGGGCCACGCGGACCGCGCCCCGCAGGGGCACGATGTAGACGCCGAGCTCGCGCATGCGCGCGGCCGTCCGCTTCGCGTCGGGCGTGAAGACGGCGACGAAGAAGCCGCCCTCGTAGCGCGGATACTTCAGGCCTGCCGACGCAGCCTGATCGTTGAAGGCCTTCACGCGCTCGCGCAACAGGCCTCCGAGCCGGGCGCGATCCTCCTCCGAGCGACGGCGCAGGTCGGCGTCGGTCAGGAGCTCGGTAATCGCCAGGATGCCGAGGTGGTTGCAGTTGGACCACGTGCCCCGGCACGAGTACGAGAGCGCGTTGGAGATGCGCTTGCGCACGCCCTCGTCGGCGTGGGACGCGACCAGGGAGCCGACGCGCGCGCCGTACTGCGCGAACGACTTCGAAACGGTCCAGGCCACGAGCAGCGGCATGTGCTCCGCCAGGTCCTCGATCCAGTGGAACCAGGCCTGGGACGACGGCGGCCCGAACTTCGCGTACGCGTTGTCCACGAGCAGCGCGATCGGGGCGCTGCCGGCGCGCTTGCGGAGGATGTCGGCGACGGCGCGCCACTCGCGCTCGTCCAGCGCGTAGCCCGTCGGGTTGTGGCATGGACTGTTCAACACCACCAGCGCGCGGCCCTGGGCGGCGAGCAGCGCATCGAGCGCTTCCTCGAAGGCAGCCAGGTTGAAGCCGCCCACGTCGTCGAACATCTCGAACGTCTCGACGCGGCGCCGCGAGTGATCGGCGAGGATCGAGTACGGCCCCCAGTAGTAGCTGGTCGTGAGCAGCGCCTGGCCGGGCTCGAGGAAGTTGACGATCGCGTGGTGGAGGGCGCCGGTCCCGCCCGCGGTCGCCACCGCGACGGAGCGCTGCGCGAGCTCGCCGGTTCCGTAGAGGTCGGCGATCACCGCCTTCAGGAACGGCGCGTCCCCCGCGATCGGCGCGTAGCCCGCCGCGCGCTCGAACGGTACGCGGTCCAGCGCGTCCTGCACCGACGGCATGACGGCCAGCGAGCCGTCGTCCTCGGTCAGAGCCCCGACTGTCAGGTTGAGGATGTCCTCGCCGGCCGCCGCGCGCGCCTGCGCCTCGGCGTGCAGCGAGAAGATCGGATCGTCTCCGGACCGGTTGGAGCTCTCCGGGATCAGGAACGTGTTCGGCACGGTCGAGGGGAATGGGTTCAAGGGCTGCTCCACGCCCGTGCAGTCTCGTCCGCAGAACGGGCTCGGCGCCCAGGATAGCGAGGCCCCGGGGCGGCGTCGCCCGTATCCCGGCAATCGTCGCCGGACCTTCGACGTTCAGCGCGGAGGCTGCCCGCCGGGGAACGGGTCGCGCTGGACCGCCAGGATCGCCTCCTCCTCCCGCGAAGTCAGACTGCGGCCGCTCAACGTGCGGTGGTCGTACACGCGGATGCCCCGGAGGGCCAGGTAGCGGTCGTACAGCGGGCGGGACTCGAGGGAGCCCCAGAGGAAGTCGGCGGGGTGCGCGGCGAGGTAGGCGAGCGCTTCGTCCAGGGGGTCGAGCCCCAGGCCCTCGCGGGCGCGAAACAGGGCGAGCTGCATGCGCCGATGCTTCGGCAGCTCCTGGATCTCCGGCGCGGCGGACCCGGACGTCGGCGTTCCCGGCAGCAGCTGTTCGGCCTCGGCGCGCAACCTCGCGGCTCCCTCCAGGGCCTTCGCACGCCACTCCACGTCGGGGGCCACGACCGCATCGAGGCGCGTCGTGAAGAGCGCGGCGAGCATGGCCTCGACGTCGTGGTGCACGCGCGCTTCGGCGGCATCAAAGGCTTCACGCCAGGCGAGCCCGGCGTCGCCGCGCGCGAGTGCGCGGAGCTCGTGAGCCTCCTCGCGGGAGACGTGCACGCCCACGGCGCCGAGCGGGCGCAGGGCGGTCAAGTCGTTGCGCAGCGCCCGCAGGCGGCTCGCGGACAGGTCGACGCGCTTCGCGATCCGGCGCGCCTCGTCGTCGGTCAGGAGCACGTAGCCCGACGCGAGCGCCTGGATCACCGCCAGGCCCTTGCGCATCTCGTCCACCTCGAAGTTCCAACCTTCGAGCAGGCGCATGCGGACGCGGAAGCGCACGTCCAAGACCGCGCGCGAGAAGACCTCTCCGCGCGGGCCATCCGCCTGCAACGCGAGCAGCGGTCGATCCAGGGCCGCGCGCATCGAGGCGTGCAGCGCGTCGAGCCCGGCGTCGGTCGCCTCGGGCACGAGGTGGAAGTACCCGGCACCGCGGTAGCCCTGCTCGAGGGTCGCCACGAGGATGCGCACGGCCGAGGCCGTGTCCGCGAGGCGCGTCAGGAACTCGACGTCCTCGTCCGCTCGCGAGCGAAAGAGCCGCTCCAGGTCGCGCGACGTCGCCTCCGCCCCGAAGCCCCTGCGCCCGTCCGGAGCGCGGGGCACGTCGTCCGCGGGATCTCCTGCCGCGGAGAGCGGGGCGATGCAGAGGAGCAGGTTGACGACGAGCATGTTCGATCCAGGCGCCTCGCTGCGATGCGCCCACGAAGGACTAGTCGGCCAGAGCCGCCGGGTTGCGGAAGGCCCTCGGTGCGGCCGCGCTGCGCGATTCCGCTCCTCGGAGGCTCGCGGACCGCGCGTCGGACCGGCTCCTAAGCGAACGGCCCCGCGGCCTGGTCGCGCTCGCGCCGGTTCAGCTCGTCCTCGAACGCGGCGGCGACGGGGCGCTCGGGCCCCTCGGCCAGGGAGACCTTGGACGCGGCGCGGTGGGCCTGGGCGAGCGGGGCCCCGGCCGGACGGGCCGCGGGGATCACGTCGTCGTGCTTCGTCGGGGCGAGGGCTCCCACGCCGCGTCGCGCGAGGAACTGCAGGCGGCGGATGCCGGCGAAGGAGATCCCGGTCGCCTCGGCGAGCGGTAGCGCATCGCGCGCGGCGAGCTGCGCGACCGAGCGCACGCCGGCCTCCGCGAGCGAGCGACAGGTCCCGGCGTCGAGGCCGTCGATGACGCCGGGCTCGAGCCCGGTGGGGACCGGGCCCGCATCCCGCTCGGACTCGTGCGCCCCGTCGTCGGGATCGAGGAACTCGTTCCCCACGCGCCGGCCGAGCGTCTCGGCCTCGCGACGGAAGCGCTCCGCGGAGCGCGGCGACATGCCGAGGAGCTCGACGAGCCGACTCTCCGAGAGCTCGAGGACGTCCGCCAGCTCGTGCCGGCCGTCTTCGCGCAGGCGCTGCAGGGAGCGCGGCCCGTCGGCGTACAGGTTGCAGACCAAAGCGAGTGCGTTCATCGATCGTCTCTCCCTCGGAGAACCACGCCGTCGAGGCGTGGGCGAGCACCTAAGGCATAACCCAATCCGCCGACCCCGTCGACGGCGGTTCGACCGGGGGGGCCCCGGAAGGTGCTGGGAACGCCTTGCCGGGCGCCCGACGCGGCACGAGGACGTCGCCGGCCGTCTCTCGACCGAGGAGCCTGCGAACCTCGGCGGTCAGCGAGCGAAAGTCCGCGGCGGCGCGCGAGCGCGGACTGAGGACCTCGACGGGCAAGCCGCGCGCGGCGGCCTCGCGCAGTCGCACGTGGGTGCGGATCGCCGTCTCGAAGAGGCGTTCACCGAAGCGCGCGTGGAGCGCGACGAGGATCTCGCGGCCGATGCGCGTGCGCTGCTCGAACAGCGTGGCCAGCACGCGCAGGTCGAAGGTGTAGGGCGAGTCGAGCAGCATCTCGCGCGCGCGCACGGCGCCCTGCAGCGCGAAGGCGCCGGTCTCGACCACGAGCATCGCGGTGTCGGCGGCGGCCAGCGCGTTCGCGGTCAGCACGCCGTCGACGCGCGGCGGGCAGTCGAGCAGCACCCAGTCGAGCTGGTCGCGCAGGGGCTCGAGCGCCTGGCGCAGCCGTCGCTCGGGTTCGAGGCTGCGCACGGCGTCGTCCTCGAAGTCGGCGAGGTCCGGGCCGGCCGGCAGCAGCTTCACACCGCCCGGAGCCTCCTGCCAGGCATCCAGGATCTCCGCGTTGCCCCGCAGGACGTCGAGCAGCGAGGCCTCGCGCGGCGCGGAGCAGCCGGACGCGAGCGTCGCGTGCCCCTGGGGGTCGAGGTCGACGATCAGCACGCGTTCGGCCCGACGACCGTCCCTGGGCGCGGCCGCGAGGGCACCCGCCAGGTTCACGGCCGCGGTCGTCTTGCCGCAGCCGCCTTTCTGATTGACGAAGGCGAGGACGTGCATCACGAGGCCGGCCGGAAAGCCCGGTACGGAGTCAGCGCAGCGCGCGACGGGCCCGAGCGTAGAAAGCTTCGGGCTCCGGAGGGAGATCGAATCCGTCCCAACGCGCAATCTCCCGCAGGGCCTCGGCCGGCCGCGACTCCGGGTGGGCGATCGTGACGGGCAGGCGGCACTCGACGCTGTCCACCACGGCGCGGTCGTCGCGGATGAAGCCCACGAACTCCGGCTGGGTCTCGAGGAACTGCTGCGCGACGCGCGCGAAGCGCTGGAAGGCGGCCGCGGCGCGCTCCGGATCGGGCGCGCGATTCACCACCAGGCCCGCGCGGATGGCGGGATTCACGCTGAGGGCGCGCTTGTAGATCGCGTAGGCGTCGGAGAGCGCCGTGACCTCGCAGTTCGTCACGAGCAGCAGCACGCCCGTCGCCGCGAGGTGGGCGGCGATGCTGTAGCCGATGCCGGCGCCGTGGTCGACGATGATGCGGTCGAAGCGCCGCTCGAGGGGAGCCAGCAGGCGGAAGAGACGATCCAGGTCGCGCCGCGTCGGCTCGGCCAGCCCGTGACGGCCGACGCCGCCCGAGAGCAGCTGGACGCCGGCGGGCCCCTCGATCAGGGCCTCCGACAGCCCGGCGCTGCCGTCCAGCAGGTGCCCCATGTCGTAGCGCGGCGCCACGCCGAGCAGCAGATGGTCGTTCGCGAGGCCCGCGTCGAAGTCGACCAGGCAGACGCGCTCACCGAGCAGCGCGCGCTGCACCGCGAGGTTGCAGGACACCACGCTCTTGCCGGTGCCCCCCTTCCCGCTGGCGATACAGAGGAAGCGCGCGAGGTCGACGGTCGCTGTCTGGACGGGATCGGCGTCTCGAATCAGGGATCCAGCGCGGCGCAGCAGGCGCGCATCGAGCCACTTGGAGACGTTCATGCGGGGGGGGCCGAGGCGGGGTCGGGCGCCCACTCTTCAGCAAGCGCCGCGATCCGTCAACAGGGGCGACTCAGGTGCGCGTCGACCCGGCGCCGTCCTCGTACTCGCCATCGAGGAACGTGTTGAAGTCGACGGAAGCCTCGCCGTGGAGGATCTCGTAGGCGTGTCCCGCGGAATCCGAGTTGTAGAGGCGGTCCTGGAAGGCCGAATCGAGCCCGATCACGCGCGCCAGCGTGGCCAGGACCTGCAGGTGGCGGTCGCGTTCGGACTCCGAGGTCGCGAGGAGCACCATGCAGTGCACCGGCCGCTTGTCGGGAGTCTCGAAATCGAGACCGGCGCGCGAGAGCCCCATGACGCCGACCATCTCGCGCCCCTCGGGCAGGATGGCGTGCGGCACGGCCAGGCCGCCGCCCAGGCACGTCGAGGCCTGACGCTCGCGGGTCATGACGCTCTCCAGGAGCGTGTCGCGGTCGACGTCCTTCAGCTGCTGCGACGCGATCAGTCGGTCGACCAGCGTGCGGATGGCGTCCTCCTTGTTCCTCGAGTCGAGCCCGACGACCAGGTTCTCCTCCTGCAGGAAGTCGAACAGGCGACTGCGGTCCATGCCGTAGTCCCCCGAGCGCTGGAGCGCGGTGCGGCAGAGCACCGGGCCGAGGATCTCGCTGGTCGTCACCACGGTCAGCACCACGGCGATCAGCAGGTCGACGAGCTGTTCGCGCTCGGCGAACACCGGATCGTCCTGGATCAGGAGCACGAGGCCGATCGCGACGCCGGCCTGCGGGATCAGGGCGATCCCGAGGTTGTTGCGCACGCGCTCGGTCGCACCCGCGACGCGCATCGCGATCTGAGTCGCCGCGAGCTTGCCGAGCACGCGCCCGGCGAAGAACCCCATGGCGACCATGCCGGCCTGCGCCGCCTTGTCGAACGAGAGGTGCATGCCCGCCAGCGTGAAGAAGATCGCGAGGATGGCGGGCTGGAAGGTCTCGAACACGACGGCCACGCGCTTCTCGCGCGACCGCGTCGTGTTGGCCTGGGCGATGCCGAGGAACAGGCAGGCGAGCAGCGGCGAGACGCCCAGCTCGGAGGAGATGCCGCAGGTCAACAGGATCGCGAGCAGGGCGGAGGTCGCGATCAGGTCGGCGCGCTTGACGAGCCGCCACATCAGGTTCATGAACCCCGCCGCGGCCCCGCCGATCAGCACGGCGCCCAGGGTCTGACGGGCCGGCGCGATCAGCCCGTCGAGGGCCGTCTCGACGCCGCCCGTGAGCTCGACGTGCGCGAGCTCGCGCGCGACCTCGAAGAGGAAGATGCAGGCGATGTTGTTCAGCGCGACCGCGCCCAGCAGCGTCTTCACGAACACGCCGCGCGAACGCGTCTCCTTGACGATCGCGAGCACCGTGGCCGGCGCCGTCGAGATGGCGATCGTGCCGAAGAGCAGGGACATGCTCCACGTGACCCCGGGCACGAAGCGCGTCGCCGCGAACACGAACACCGGGACCAGCACGGCCTCGGCCGCGACGAGCAGCGCCAGGCGCCGCCCCGCGTTGCGCAGCCGCCGCAGGTCCAGGTGCGAGCCCACGCCGACCGAGACGAGCCCCAGCGCGAAGTTCGTGATCGGCGCCATGCTGTGCACGGCCTCCTCTCCGAACAGGTTCATCCCGTAGGCGCCGATCACGACGCCGGCCAGGATCTGACCGGTGATGCTCGGCAGCTTGGCGAACCGGCGCGCGACCGTCCCGAGGATCACCCCGGCGGTCAGGACGACCGCGACGACCAGCAGCGGATCCGCGTCGGGAATGCGCGGGGCGAGGTCTCCCTCCAGGAACGGGCTCATCGCTGCAGTCGAACTTCGTCCCCGATCCGGTGCAGTTTCATCACGTTGGTGGAGCGGGCGACGCCCGTGGGCACGCCGGCGACGAACGCGACTTCCTCCCCGCGGCGCACGAGGCCGTGATCGAGCAGCAGGGCCTGGGCCTCGAACAGCATCTCCTCGAGGCTCGCGCGACGCGGGCAGAGCAGCGGCTGCACGTGCGAGAGCACCGTCATGTAGTGCAGCGTGCGCGGGTTCGGCGTCAGCGCGATCACCTGCGCGTCGGGCCGGTAGCGCGAGATCAGGCGCACGGTGTTGCCCGTCTCCGTGAAGCAGATGATCTTGCGCAGGCCCAGCGCGTTCGCGGCCCGCACGGCGCACATCGCGACGGCGTTCGAGAAGGTCTGTTCCTCCTCGCGGAAGGCGATCTGGGGTAGCTCGTGATAGCGGACGGAGTGCTCGACGGCCTGCGCGATGCGCGACATCGCCTCGACCGCCAGCACGGGATGCTCG
This sequence comes from uncultured Planctomycetaceae bacterium, assembly GCA_964351535.1. Taxonomy (GTDB): domain Bacteria; phylum Planctomycetota; class UBA1135; order UBA1135; genus JAUIDW01. Next base: position 1,023 of record CAYGPA010000144.1, on the reverse strand, counting down.
CCCATGGCGGTCTCGGCCGAGAGCATCACGGCGTCCGCGCCGTCGAGCACGGCCGTGGCGACGTCGGAGACCTCCGCGCGGGTCGGCCGGCTGGCGTGAACCATCGACTCGAGCATCTCGGTGGCGATGATCGCGAAGCGGCCCTGGCGCAGCGCGTCCTGCACGAGGCCCTTCTGGACGATGGGCAGCTCCTCGAACGGCACCTCGACGCCGAGGTCGCCGCGCGCGACCATCACGCCGTCCGAGGCCGCGATGATGGCCTGCTTGTCGCGCAGCGCGGGGCGGCGCTCGAGCTTGGCCACGAGCAGCAGGTCGCCGGCGAGGCCGCGCACGCGCTCGATCTCGGCCGCGCGCGACACGAAGCTGACGCCCAGCATGTTGACGCCGATCTCGCGAGCGAGCGCGATGTCCACGCGGTCCTGAGGGGTCGGGAGCTCGAACTGGAAGTCGGAGTCGGGCAGGTGGACGCCCTTGCGGTCGCCGACGCGCCCGCCCCGCGCGACGCGGGCGCGGAAGCCCTCGCCGTCGCGCTCGTCGACGACCAGCTCGACGGCGCCGTCGGCCAGGAACACGCGCTCGCCGGGCTTCACGGCCTCGCGGAAGCCCTCGAAGTCGAACAGCACCTCGCCCGGGTCGGCGATGCCGTCGCCGGCCCGCAGGAAGAGCTCCTGCCCGACGGCGAGGTCCAGCCAGGCGTCTTCGAAGCGGCCGAGGCGCAGCTTGGGCCCCTGCAGGTCCGCCAGGATCCCGACGGGCATGCCCTGCTCCTCCTCGGCCTCGCGGATCTTGCGGACCATCCGGCGATGGCTCTCCTCGTCCCCGTGGCTGAAGTTGATCCGCGCGACCGAGAGGCCCGCCTGGATCAGCTCGCCGATACGGTCCTCGGAGGCGGGTCCGATCGTGGCGATGATCTTCGTCGCCGATCGGTTCTCGGTGAGTTGGCTGGGATTCATGGAAGTTCGGGCGGGGAGTCTAGCCCGGGCTATTCATGGCGCGTAGATCGAAACGGCTCAACTCGGCTCC
>CAYGPA010000143.1:0-10713 GCA_964351535.1 uncultured Planctomycetaceae bacterium | reverse complement strand
ATCCTGAGCGCCGACATCGCCGTTCCCGAACACGAACGTGAACTGCGCTTCTACTCCGCCGTGCTCTGCACGGGCGAGTCTCCGCTGTGGCGCGAGGACCTGATGAACAGCCTCGGCATGCCGATCATCGGCCTGGGCCAGCGCAGCGAGGAGTACGCGGACCTTCCCCTTCAGTGGATGCCGCACATCATGGTCGCCGACGTCGCGGCGAGCGTGGAGTCCGCGCTCGAGCAGGGCGGGAGCGAGCTCATGCACGGCAAGGACGACGACGGCACGAGCCAGTGGGCCGTGTTGCTCGATCCGAACGGCGCGGCGTTCGGAATCATCCCCGTCCCTCCTGCGGATGCGATCCCCCCGAAGGAGGAGGGTCCCCCGCGCGACGCCGCGGCGCCCGTGGGCCGCATCTCCTGGCTCGACCTGACGGTCCCCGACGCCGCGGCCACCCGGGACTTCTACCGCAAGGTCGTCGGCTGGTCGGTGCAGGACGTCGAGATGGGGGACGCGAGCGAACGCTATGCCGACTACAGCATGTGCGGCGAGGATGGAAACCCGGCGGCGGGAGTCTGCCACGCGCGCGGCGTGAACCTGGGTCTACCGCCGGTCTGGCTGCTCTACCTTCCCGTCGGCGACGTCACCGCGAGCCTTCGTCATGTACGCGACGGAGGAGGTGAGGTCCTCGAGGCGACACGGGGCGCCGATGGGGAGTTCGCCTTCGCGGTGATCCGGGATCCGGTGGGCGCGTGCCTGGCTCTCGTGCCGGGATAGGCGCGGATGTCCGGGAGTGCGCGGCGAGGTTCGGAGCCACCGACCCGCTGGTCTCGAAACAGGACTACGAGTCGAGCGCGCTGCATCGACAGGAATCCCGAGCGAACGCCTCTCGGGGGGGCGGGCCCGGCGCGCCGGGGGTCAGGGTGCCGTCCGGAAGCGCCAGACGCTGCCTTGCCGGAGGCCGAGTGCGTTCTGCTCGTCGACGCGCCAGTAGTACGTCTGGCCCGCGCTCAGGGGGCCCGGATCGAAGAGCGGCAGGGACGTCGTCGCGACGTGTGCGAGCGGGAAGCTCGTCCCGAGGTGGACGCGGTGCGAGTCCGCGGCCGCGCCGGGGCGCCACGTCAGGAGGGCGACCGACGCGCCGGGCTCGAGGTGCGCCGGGCGCGGGTCTCCGGCGAGGCCCGGCAGGCCGTTGGTGCGCGTGTGGAACGACCAGAGATCCCCCTCCGTTATCCCCTGGGGGTCGACGCCGTCCACGCGCCAGGTGTAGCGCACGCCGGCCTGCAGCGGGCCGGGGTCGTACGAGCTCGCCGCGGCTCCCAGGGTGGCGACGTGGGGTGGGCCACCCTCGCCCGGCGCCGCCGCGCCGAAGTAGAGCTCCTGCGTCGTGGCCGCTCCGTCCGGCGTCCACTGCAGCAGGGCGTGGAGGCCCACGCCCGGGGCGCGGTCGGCGGGCAGGGGTGCGGTCGCCAGGCCGGGTCCGGCGGGACCCGTGGCGGCCGTCGTGAAGCTCCACGTCGGCCCCGTCGTCTCACCGTTCGGGTTCTCGCCGTCGACCCGCCAGTAGTAGGTCGTGGAGGGCGCCAGGTTGCCGGGGTTCGCGCGGCGCTGGACCGGCCCGAGGTCGCGGAACAGCGCGAGCGCGGTGGGGGACGTCCCGAGGAACAGGCGTTGCTCCTGCGCCGCGGTGCTGTTCAACCAGCCGAGGTCCACGTCGAGCGGCACGTCGAGCGCACCGGAGGGCGGGGCGGGCGAGCTCGGCGGGCTGGGCAGGGCCAGCGCGCCGCCCGCGATCGTGAACGGCAGTGCGTGGCCGAGCCCGTCGTTCCACCACGCGTCGAGCTGGCCGCGCAGGGCGGAGATCTCGAGCTGGATGCCGAAGCCGGGGTCGTCGATGCGGTTGGTGATCTCGAAGGGGTCGAGGTCCAGGCGGTAGAACTCCTCGGCCGGCCCCAGCTCGTCGTACGAGAACTTGGAGGTCTTCGTGACGATCGCCCGCTGGCTCAGCACGGCCGGCAGCATGGAGTGGCCGAACTCGAAGTAGGTCGCGGCGGGCCAGGCGGGGGCCGGTCCGGGCAGCGCCAGGTCGAGCAGGCTGCGCCCGTCGAGGCGCGCGCGGACCTCGTCGGAGATCGGAACGCCGGTCAGCTCGAGCAGGGTGGGCACGAGGTCGTTCGTGCTGACGACCTCGTCGGTGGAGTTGCCCGCGGCGAGCACCTGGGGCAGGCGCAGGATCAGCGGGACGCGCGTGATCGCGTCGTACGGGCCGGTCCCCTTGCCCCAGACGCGCATCTCGGACGCCATCTCGCCGTGGTCGGCCGTGTAGACGACGATCGTGCGATCGGCGAGGCCCAGGTCTTCGAGACGCTGCAGCACGCGCCCGATGTTGAAGTCGATCTGCGTCACGTACCCGTAGTAGTAGGAGAGGATCTGGCGCCACTGCGCGGTCGTGATCCCCGAGAAGACCATCTGCTGGGCGGCGAGCCGGAGGGTGGTGGCGAGCTTGTCGAGGTTGTGGGGAAGCGTCAGCGCGCTCGCCGGCCCGTACATGTGCGCCCAGTCGTGCGGATCGGCGGGGCCGCTGGGCAGGATCGGCGTGTGCGGGCCGATCATCGAGTACCAGCAGACGAAGGGCCGGTGGTCCGCGGCGCGCTCGTCGAGGAAGTCCATCACGACGTCGGCCCAGTAGCCGGCGGGGTGGAAGGCGTTCTCGTTGAACGTGTAGCCCGTGAACTCGAGGTCCGGCGGCAAGCCGGGCATCTGAAAGAGATTGGACGAGTCGGTGTACTGGAGCCGCGCCTCTCGCTCGCAGTACTCGTTGTAGTCGTTCAGGTCGACGATCCGATCGAAGCCGTGGTCCTCGTGCAAGCGCGAGCGCGGCTCGAGCCAGTACATGTGGTGCTTGCCGACGGTGATCGTCGCGTAACCGGCGGCCCGGGCCAGCTCGGGGAACGTCACCTCCTCGCGCGGCTCCCAGATCCCGTTCCAGCGCAGGCCGTGGTTGTGGGGCCAGCGGCCGGTGAGCAGGCTGTAGCGGGCCGGGCAGCACTGCGCGTTCGGCGTGTACGCGTTCTCGAAGCGCACCCCCTCGGCCGCGAGCTGGTCGAGGTGCGGAGTCAGCGACACCCCCAGGCCCCCGAAGCCGTTGCCGTAAGACCCCAGCGCTCTCGCGTGGTGCTGGTCGGACATGACGAACAGCACGTTCAGCGGCCCGCTCGGGGGTCGCTCCACGGCGACGCCGCGGCTCGCGGCCTGCGGACCCTGCAGCGCACAACCCAGAACGCACGACGCGAAGAACGCGAGCACCCCACCCATCGACGACCTCCCTGGTCCTGTCCCGTTGTCCCAGCCTCGGGGACATTCTCGCACGGATCGAGAATCCCGCGAATCCGGCAGGCGGGGACTCCAGGCGTAAGCCCCCGGGGGGCAGCGGTGCCGGGGGGGTGCTGCGGTCCGTTCGGCAAAGTTCGCGCGCGGGCGAGGCGATTCGCAGGAATGCGAAGGCCGCGGGGACAAGGCGGGCTCGCGGGGGCCGCGGACGAGTTCGGCGGGCCGGCACGGCGCTTGCTCTCCGGGGCCGCGACCGCGGGGCGTGACCCGTGCTCGGTTCGACTCCGGAGGTGGAGTCGGGGGCACGGAGGTCTCGCGGGTGGATTCCGAGGCTCCGTCTCGGGGGGATCAAGATGCAACAGTGGACTCAGGGGGGCGTGCGCGTGCTCGTGGCCGGCGCGCTGACGATCGGCTCGGCGGTGGCGTTCGGGCAGGAGGTGTACAGCGGGGGAACGCAGGTGACCGGATCCGGGCGCGTGAAGCTCGGCGTGGTGAATCAGCCGCCGGTGTGCAACACGGGCGGCCCGTACGTGGTCGAGTGCAACGGCGTAGGGACGTTCGTGCAACTCGACGCGACGGCGTCGTTCGACCCGGAGCAGTCGCCGTTGACCTTCGAGTGGATCGTCTCGTGCCCCGGAGCCTTCGTGGACGACCCGACCAGCCCGACGGCGCTGCTCTTCATCGACATGAGCCAGAGCTGCGAGCTCGAGTGCGGCAGCCCGACCATCCGGCTGCGCGTGCGCGACGGTCAGCTCAGCACGCTGTGCATGACGGCCGTCTTCGTGCAGGACACGACGCCGCCCAGCATGACGGCGCCCTCGGACCTCGTCATGCTGTGGGCGGGTGGCCACCCCACGCAGACCGATCCGACCGAGACGGGCTCCCCCGTCGCGGTCGACAACTGCGACGATGCGCCGGTGATGGCCTTCAGCGACGTCGTGACGCCCGGCGTGCCGCCCTCGGGTATCGAGCAGATCGTGACCCGCACGTGGAACGCCGTGGACCGCTGCGGCTTCCCCGCGGCCCCCGTCGTGCAGACGATGACGATCGTCGGCCCCTCCTACTACAACCTCGAGATCGCCCCGGGCTCGTGCCCGGGCAACGTCTCGCCGGACTCGAGCGGCACGTTCCAGCCCGCGGTGCTGATCGGCGGTGCCGATCTGGACGTGGCCTCGGTCGACGTGTCCAGCCTGACGCTGCGCCGCGCCGACGGCGTGGGCAGCGTGCTCGCGCCCGTGCCCTACTCCGTCGCCGACCTGTTCACGGCCGACCCGCTCGGCTGCCACGTGGACGGTCCCGACGGATTCGACGACGTGGTCGTGCTCTTCGACCACGACACGCTGTTCTACGCCCTCGAACTCGACCTGGCCGCGGCCGGCACGTCGGTGGACGTCCGGATCTCCGGCGTGGACGCTGCCGGTCAGTCGATCGAGCGCGCGGACACGATCGTGGTCGGGCAGGCCGCCGGCTTCTGAGCTCTCGTGCCCGGGATCGTGACGCGGGGTCGAGATCCCGGGCAGGAGGCCGCCCAAGGCCGGATGGCGATGGCCGCGCAACCGCGCGCGTCCCGGACGCGCGCGGTTGCGCGGCGAGCCACCGGCGGCCGGAGGTCGCGATGAGCACCTCGTCGGAATCCTCCGCCGCGGTCTCGCCGGTCGGCGGGGCCGCGGCGCCTCGTTCCCAAGGAGAGGCTCCCCCGGGACCGGACGGAGCGCTCGCCGCTGGCGGGCGCGGCGCGCTCGGGCGTATCCTCCGGTGGTTGCGGGAGACCGACGCAGGATCGGACGAGGACCGCGCGCGGGCGACGCGCGGCCGCTTCCTCGCGGAGGCGCGCTGGCTGGCGGCGCTCGCGATGGCCCTCGTGGGGCTCCTCGGAGCCGCGCTGGGCTTCCTCGACTCCGCCTGGCCCGCGCTCGCGGTCGCGGGTGCGGTGGCCGCCTACAACTTCGTGCTCGAGCGCGCGCTCCCCGCGCCGGGAGGCTCCGTGCTGACCGCGTCGATGGCGGCCGACATCGTCGCGCTGACGGCCTTCTTGCACTTCTCCGGCGACATGGAAAATCCCCTGACGTTCGCGTACTCGCTGCCGGTCGCGGCGGGCGCGGTGCTCGTCTCGCGGCGCGCCGCCTTCCTGCTGGCGGCGGTTGCGACGGGGTCCTTCACGGCGCTGGTGCTGCTCACGCTGTTCGAGTACCTGCCGCACCACCACCTGCGGTTGGTCGAGAGCTTCCGGCTGCTGCAGTTCGTCGATCCCGACCTCGACGACCAGGCCTGGAACTACCTCCTCGCGCACCTCCTGGGACTGTCGGGGATCCTGTTCGGGACGGCGGCGGGCCTGGGCACGCTGGCGGGGCGGCTGGGGGAGAAGGAAGACGAGCTGCGCGCTCAGTACCAGCGCCTCGAGCTGCTGATCGACGTGCTGCCCCAGGGCGTGCTCCTGATCGAGGCCGACGGCTCGGTGCTGGTCGCCAACCCCGCGGCGCGGAGGATCCTCGGCGACGTCGAGGCGGGCGCGGGCACCGCGCTGGACCGGCTGGGGATCCGCCCGCGCCTGGCGGACCTGCGCGGGCCGACCGAAGAGCTCGAGACGCGCGTCGAGGGCCGCGTGCTTGCCCACGCCCTGGCGCGCGCCGGCTCGACCGGCCCGATCGTGTGGGTGATCCAGGACCTGACCGATCAGCGCCGCATCATGGCGCAGATGATCCACGGCGCGAAGATGGCGGACCTCGGGCTGCTCGCGGCGGGGATCGCCCACGAGATCGGGAACCCGCTGTCGTCGATGTCCGCCCTCCTCGAGCGGCTCGAGCGCCGCACGGAGGCCCCCGAGAGCCGCGAGCGCATCCAGGCGCTGCACGGCCACGTCGAGCGCATCCACCGCATCGTGAGGACGGTCACGGACTTCTCGCGCACCTCCGCCGACGCGCGCTCGCCGGCGTCGCCCGACGCGCTGATCGAGCAGGCGCTCGGCGTGTTCCGCCTGCACGAGCGCGGCCGTGACGTCCGCGCGATCTTCGCCGAGCCGGACGGGCCGGGCGCGGAAGAATCGGTCGCGGGCGAAGCGGGCACGGTGCACGTCGTCGGCGACCAGATCGTCCAGGTGCTCTTGAACCTGCTGCTCAACGCCGCCGACGCGTCGCCGGAGGGCGAGATCGAGGTCTCCGCCCGCCCGGCCGGAGAGCACGTCGCGATCGCCGTCTCCGACCGCGGACCGGGCATGCCCCCGGAGGTCGTCCAGCACCTGTTCACGCCGTTCTTCACCACCAAGGAGCCCGGCCGCGGCGTCGGCCTGGGCCTGTTCGTCTCCGAGTCGATCCTGCGCGCGCACGGCGGCTGGATCGACGTCCGCTCGACCCCGGGCGAGGGGACGACGTTCACGGTATTCCTGCCCCGAGCGGAGGCACGCGATGGCTCGCATCCTGGTCGCGGATGACGAGCGCGACTTCCGGCGCTCGGTCGCCGAGGTGCTGGCGGAGCAGGGCCACGAGGTCCGCGAGGCCGGCGACACGCCCGAGGCGCTGCGGGAGATCGACCGCGACCCCTTCGACCTGGTGCTCTCCGACCTGCGCATGCCCGGGCCCGACGGGCTCGCGCTGCTGCGGGCCGCGGCCGAGCGCATGCCCGACGCCGTGCTGGTCGTCCTGACGGCCTACGGCTCGCTCGACGTCGCCATCGAGGCGCTGCGCGTCGGCGCCCACGACTTCCTGCTGAAGCCGATCACGCTGCAGACGCTCGTGCACAAGGTCGACCGCCTGCTCCGCCACCAGGCGACGCTGGCGGAGAACCGCTTCCTGCGCCGCGCCCTCGAGCGCGACGTGCCCGCCGGCGGCCTGGTGGGCGCCAGCGCGCAGATCGCCGAGCTGAGCCGCCTGATCGCGCGGGTCGCGGCCGCGGACTCGACCGTGCTGGTCACGGGCGAGACGGGTACCGGCAAGGAGGTCGTGGCGCGCGAGCTGCACCGCCAGAGCCCGCGCCAGCGCGAGCCCTTCGTCGCGATCAACTGCGGCTCGATCCCCGAGACGCTGCTCGAGAGCGAGCTCTTCGGCCACGTGCGCGGCGCCTTCTCCGGGGCGGACCGCGACAAGCAGGGGCTGCTCGAGGTCGCCGGTACGGGCACCTTGTTGCTCGACGAGATCGGCGAGATGCCGCTCCCGCTGCAGCCCAAGATGTTGCGCGCGCTCGAGAGCCGCGAGTTCCTGCGCGTGGGCTCGACCGCGCCCTCGCACCTCGCCGCGCGGGTCCTGGCGACCACCCACCGCGACCTGACGCGCATGATCGAGGAGGGCTCGTTCCGCGCCGACCTCTACTACCGCCTGGGCGTCCTCGAGCTGCACGTGCCCCCTCTGCGCGAGCGCCCCGACGACGTGCGGCCCCTGACGCTGCACTTGCTCGAGCGGCTGCGCCGCCGCATGAACGTGCCGGTCCCCGTCGTCGAGCCCGAGGCCTGGTCCGCGCTCGAGCGCTACGCGTGGCCCGGCAACGTGCGCGAGCTCGCCAACGTGATCGAGCGGGCCCTGATCCTGTCGGAGGAGGGGCGGATCGGCCTCGCCGACCTGCCCGGCGTCGTCCAGACCCCCGGCAGCCACGTCGTGGACGACCTGCGGGCGGCGCGGCGCGCCTTCGAGGTCCAGCACGTCCGCGCCGTCCTCAGGCGCTACGGCGGCGACAAGCGCCGCGCCGCCGAGGCCCTGGGGATCGACCTCTCGTCGGTGTACCGCCACCTCTGAGGGAGGCCGCTCCGTACGCGGGCCGCCCGCGCGGGCGCCGGGCTCGGGCGCTGCGACGAACGAGGGTTCGCCGTGGCCCGACGCGAACGACCGAGCTCAGCGTCTCGCGAGCGTCGCGCGTCGCGCATCCGCAGGAGCCCCGTGCCCATCCGCACCCGCGCGAAGACGAGCGGAACGACGGGGCTGCGCCCCTCCGCCGCCGGTTGCATCTCGACGAACAGAAGCGGGAGCGTGCGGGCCTGGCGCAGTGGGGCCGCGGCTATATTGGGGGTGCCGGCGCCGCGGCCCGCGGCCGGGTCGGTCGCAATTCATCCAGGAGTCGAGTCCGATGACTTTCCTCATGCTCGCCGCGGCCGTTCTGGCCGCCGCGCCGACGACGTCCGCGACCTCCTCCGGCCCCGTCGAACCGGGTCGCGTGCCGGTGCTGATCCTGACCGGCAACAGCGTCAACGACTGGCGCTGGACGAGCACGTACATGCGTCAGGTCCTGGAGGACAGCGGCAAGTTCGACGTCGAGATCTCGCTGTACCCCGACGGCAGCCTCCTCGATCGCGACGCGCTGACCCGGTTTCGGGTGCTCGTGGTCGACTACGAAGGTGCTCGGTGGGGCGCGCTGGCCGAGGAGCGGTTCCTCGAGTCCGTCGAGGCCGGTACCGGCGTCGTCGCGCTGAACGCGGCGACGACGGCGTTCCGGGACTGGCCGCAATGGCGCGACGTGATCGGCGTCGCTCCCACCGACCTGCTGGCGTCGGGTTTCGGTCTCGTCGACGTCGCCGTCGGGAATCGCGAACACCCGATCACGTCCGGGCTGGGCGAGTTCGCGGGCCACGTCGACGTCCTGCTGCCGGTAGAAGCCAGCGGGGGTGAGGTGCTGGCGACCGCCGGCCGCGACTCCACTCCTGCCGTCGTCGTCGGGCGCCACGGGGAAGGTCGCACCGTCGCCATTCCCCTCGGCAACGTGGCCGTCGGTCGCCCCGAGACGTGGCCCGCGCAGAACGACCCGCAGTTCCAGCAGCTTCTGCTCCGCGCCGTCGAATGGGCGGCGAATGGGAGCGTGACGGCCATGCGACGCGTCGAGCCCAACACGCTGTCGCCGGCCGATCGCGCCGAGGGCTGGCGACTCCTGTTCGACGGTTCGTCCGTCTCGGGCTGGGAGGGACTGGGCGGACGCGGATTCCCCGAGGACCGGTGGGACGTCCGCGACGGACAGCTCCGGATCCTGCCCGGCGAAGCCGGCGAAGGCGACATCGTGACCGCCGAGACGTTCGCGGAGTACGAGCTCGAGCTCGAGTGGCGCGTCGCCGAGGGCGCGGAGTACGTCGAGAGCGGACTCTCCATCGGAGTCGACGCGGACGCCCCGCAGGCTCCGGGGTTCGACGTGTCCCTCGACTCGCAGGCCGACCACGCCCTGGGCTGGGAGCTCCTGCGCCCGGCCGGCGAGTACAACCACGTCCGCATCGAGGCGCGCAACGACAGGATTCGACACTGGCTCAACGGGGTGCGCCTCCTGACCCTGCACGTCGCTCCCGGCGAGCTCGCCGAGCGGCTCCGCGGCCAGAACATGGCCGAGGACCCGGAGCTCTCGCGCACGCCCTTCGGTCGCATCGCGCTCAAGAACCGCGGCACGGCCATCTGGTTTCGGAACATCAAGATCCGCTCGCTCTCCCGGCCGCCGCTAGGCAACGGCGGGAACGGCGCTCCGGGCGGCGTCGCGCGGCAGCTCTTCGACGGTCGCACGCTCGACGGCTGGACGTGGGCGCCCCAGGTGAACCCGCGCGACCCGGTGCCGTTCGACGTCGGCGAGGCCGGCACGCTGCGCAACTTCGGGATCGCCTGGGGTTACCTGCGTCTCGACGCCGAGCACCGCGACTTCGCGCTCGAGCTGGACTGGCGCTACGACGCCGAGACTCGCACGGTCGGCGAGGCCAGCGTCGTGCTGCGCGGGCTCCCGCTCGACGACGCGGGCGAGCGCGTGACGACGTGGTTCCAGGGCCTCGAGGTGATGCTGGGTGCGGAGGTCGTCGGCAACGTCCGACGGCGGGGCGACTTCCCGCTCAGGTTCGACGTCGAACGGCGCGAGGGCGAGATCCTGCGACGACTGCCGTGGCGCTTCCTGCCTCGTCCTCCCGAGCAGTGGAACCACCTCGAGATTCGCGTCGAGGGCGAGGGCTTGCTCGTGAAGGTCAACGGTGAAGTCCTCAACGCCGCCGACGGGCTGGGCCGCGACGGCGGCATGCTCGCCTTGCTCGCGGAGGGCGGGCCGCTCGAGTATCGCAACATCCGCCTGACTCCGCTGAGCCGGTAGCGCGGCCGGGGAAGGGGCGGCGGGGAGCCTGCCGGCGCTCGCGGCCCGGACCGCTGCTCCTCGAGGTTGGCGATGGCGTGGCCGACCCACATGAGGCGCCGCGTTTCCGGATCGGCCAGAGGGTGGCCGCTGCGTCCTGCGGAACCTCCTCGAAGCCCAAGCCTCGGCTGAAGATCCGATCGGCGCGCGCCGGGCGGAAGTCCCTGTAGTGGGCCGCGAAAACCGACGGTACGATCGCGCCGTGGCAGCTCAATCCGTGTTTCGGTACTTCCTGGCGGGGATCGTCGATGGCGGGGTCGCCGACGATGCCGTCGTCGCCGCCGCGTACTTCTCCAGGTTCGTGGGGGGCGTGCTCGAGATCGTCCACGC
>CAYGPA010000142.1:5727-10753 GCA_964351535.1 uncultured Planctomycetaceae bacterium | reverse complement strand
ACGTCGTGGACGACCAGGGGGCGCTGCGCCACCACATGATGATCTTCGTGGACGGCCGGCCGATCGCGGACCGCAAGGGGTTGTCGGACGCGATCGGCGCCGACAGCGAGATCTACGTGCTGCAGGCACTCTCAGGAGGTTGACGATGGCGAAGCGCTTCTACGTCGGAACGCGCAAGGGGCTTTTCACCGTACAGCGAACGGACAGCGGCTCCTCACCCTGGCGCATCGAGCGCGCGGCGTTCGTCGGCGACCCGGTGCCGATGCTCCTGCCCGAGCGCGGTGGCGAAGGTGTCCTCGCGGCGCTCGACCACGGGCACTTCGGCTCCAAGTTGCACCGCTCGGAAGACGGCGGCGCGACGTGGAACGAGACCGCCGTGCCGACCTTCCCCGAGAAGCCGCCGGGCGAGGAGGACATCGATCCGTTCAAGAAGCAGCCGCGACCGTGGTCCCTGAAGCTCGTGTGGGCGCTCGAGCAGGGCAACCCCGATCAGAACGGTCGAGTGTGGTGCGGCACGATCCCCGGCGGGCTCTTCCGCTCCGACGACCACGGCGCGAGCTGGGACTTCGTGCGCACGCTGTGGGACCAACCCGACCGCAAGAAGCACTGGTTCGGAGGCGGCGCCGACTGGCCTGGAATCCACTCCGTCGTCGTGGACCCGCGCGACAGCGGCCACGTGACGCTGGGCATCTCCTGCGGCGGCGTGTGGGTCACGCGCGACGGCGGCGAGACGTGGAAGCAGAGCGCGCACGGCATGCGCGCGGCCTACCTGCCGCCCGAGCGCGCGCTGGCCCCGGACTCGCAGGACCCGCACTGCATCCGTCCCTGCGCCGCGCAGCCCGACGTGCTCTGGTGTCAGCACCACAACGGCATCTTCCGCTCGACCGACGGCGGCTCGTCGTGGTCGGAAATCGAGGAGGCCGGCCCGTCGACCTTCGGCTTCGGCGTCGCCGCGCACCCGCAGGACCCGAACACGGCCTGGTTCGTGCCCGCGACGAAGGACGAGAAGCGCTTCCCGGTCGACGGCCGCGTCGTCGTGACGCGCACGCGCGACGGCGGCCAGAGCTTCGACGTGCTCACGAAGGGGCTGCCGCAGGAACACGCCTACGACATCGTCTACCGCCACGCGCTGGCGATCGACGAGACGGGCGACCGGCTCGCGTTCGGCAGCACGACGGGCAACCTGTGGGTGACCGAGGACGGCGGCGACAGCTTCCAGCAGGTCTCCTCGTCCCTGCCGCCGATCTACTGCGTGCGCTTCGCGGAGTGAACCCCGCGCCCCGCGGGCTTCCGAAGCTGGAACCCAGGGCGAGGACCGCGCCTGCGGAACGGCCGGGGTTGAGGTAGTTTCGAGATCGGCGGCATGAGGCCTTCCGACGATGACGCCTCGCGATCCCGTGGCCCACGAGGCCTTCCTGGAAGACGACGACTGGCTGCGCGGTCTGGCGCGCGCGCTGATCCGTGACCCGCATCGAGCGGACGACGCCGTCCAGGAGACGCTGGTCGCCGCGTGGGAGCGCGGTCGGCGGACGGACGTCGACGGTCGGCCGGGCCGCGGTTGGCTCGGCAGCGTGCTGCGCAACTTCGCGCGTCAGGAGGCGCGGTCCCGGGGTCGGCGCGCGGCGCGCGAGGAGCGCGTGGCGCACGAGCGACCCGAGGGCGCGGGCCCGCCGCCTTCCGCGGCGCTCGAGCGCGTCGAGCTGCGCCAGCGGCTGCTGGCCGCGGTCAAGGGCCTCGAGGAACCGTACCAGTCCGCCGTGGCGCTGCGCTTCCTCGACGGCCTGCCTCCGCGCGAGGTCGCGAAGCTCACGGGGGTGCCCGTCAAGACCGTGCACACGCGGGTCGAGCGCGGTCTCGCGAAGCTGCGCGCACGACTCGACGACGGCCAGGGCGGCCGCTCCGCCTGGTTCGGCGCCTTGCTCGGACTCGCGGCGGCCGGGCCTTCGCGCTGGCTCCTTCCCACGGGGCTCGCGGCCTCGGCCAAGACGCTGTGCGCGGTCGGAGTGCTGGCCCTGGCGGGCGGGCTCGTCTGGCGCGGGATCGCCGACTCCCGCGGCGAGCCGTCCGCGCCCGCGCTGGTCGCTCCCGGCGAACGAGAGAGCTCCGCAGAGGCGCCCGCTCCCGATCCCGTCGCGCCGGGGCCCGAGGCGCCGCGCGCGCGCATCCAGGCGCACCCTCCGGCGCAGCCGGACGCCGGCGAGGCGTTGCCCCAGGCCGCCCTCGAGACGCTCGAGCTCGCGTCGCTGGAGATCACCGCGCTGGGGGCGTACGACGACCTCCAGGTGGGCCGGGCCGACGTCGCCCTCTACCGCGTGGACCCGCGCACGCGACGTCCCGTCGGACTGCAAGCGCGCGTTCGTACCGCGACGAACGGACGCGCCTCGGTCGAGATTCCCGCCGGCACGCCCTTGCTGGCGCGCGTGGTCGACGTCGGCGGCTGGGGAGTCGATCACCCGTTCGAGGACCTGCGCACGCCGGTCGAACCGATCGCAGACGGGCGGCGCGGCAGCGTCGTTCTGCGCCTCCGGCACGGTCGCGACGCGACGTTCGCGGGCCGCGTGCTGGACGAGCACGGCGAGCCGCTCGCGGGTGTCACCGTCGAGCGCCGGCCCGCCGAGGGAGCTCCGCTCCGGACCGGCGCGGACGGCCGCTTCGACCTGCGCTGCGCGTCCTGGAAGCAGGAGCTCGCCCAGCTCTCCCATCCGGACTTCGCTCCCGCGGTGCTGGGCCTGGAACCGGTCGACCCGGTCGACCCGGGCGACCCGCGCGTCCGCGACGTCGTGCTCGAGCGTTCCGCGTCCTTGACGGCGACGCTCTGGACGGACGCGAGCGCCGTCCACGAGCTGCTCGTTCGCGCGGAGGCCTCCGAGCTGGCGATCCCGCGCGGCCTGCGCGTGCGCGGCGAGCCGTTCACGTGGCGCGTCGCCCTGACCGCGAACGGACCGACGCAGCTCGCGGGGCTGCCGCCCGATGCCGCGCTCGTGGCGGAGGTGTACCGCGACGGCGAGTTGCTGCTTCGCGAGCGGATCGAGGACGGATTCGCGCCCGGCGAAGAGCGTCGCATCGAGTGGCGGCTCGACGGAGTCGCGGTGATCGGCGTTCTGCTCGACCAGGAGGATCGACCCCTCGCGGACGAGGAGCTCTGGGTCCTCGAGGCCTCGTGCGAGGAGTCCCTCTCCGTCGCCGGCCGCCTCCTGTACGGCGACGACGTCCACGAGATCGTGCGCAGCGTGCACACCGACGCCGGCGGCGTCTTTCGCATCGCGGGCCTCGAGTCGGGATGCTGGTGGGTGGGTCCGTCCGCCCGCAACTCGCGACTCCGCGGACCGGATGCGCTCGCGCCCTGGGCCACGATCCTCGACCTGCGCGCGGGCGCCGCGCCCGAGCCGTACGAGCTGCGTGCTCACCGCGGGCTCTCGATCGAAGGTCGCGTCGTCGATCCCTCGGATTCCGGACTGGCGGGCACCGTCTACGTCCAGCCCGTGCACGGCGTGGGAAGCATCGGGGTTCCGCTGGATCCCGACGGGTCGTTCCGGACCGGCTCCCTGCCTCCGGGGCGCTACCACGTGCGACCGCGAGTGCTCGGGACGCTCTCGATCGCGGGATCGGTCGTCGCCTCGGCGGGGGATCGCGACGTTCGCATCACCGTGGAGGAGGGCAGCGTGATCGCGGGTCACATCGTCGACGAGCAGGGACAGCCGTTCGACGGACACGTGACGCTCATCCTGGACGGCGGCGGGTCGCTGGGCACGACCACCGGCTCGGCGGGAGCGGGCTCGTTCCGCTTCAGCGACCTGCGGCCGGGGCGCCACGTGCTGACTGCGACCTTCGGCGACCGCATCGCCGTCCGCGAGGTCCTGCTCGGCGAAGGCGAGAGCGCCACCGACGTCGCGCTCGAGCTGCGGCCTGGTGCCCGCGTGCAGATCGCGCTCGGCGGCGTGCACGAGCGGGTCCGCTGCGCCATCCTGCACGAGGGCGTGATCCTCGAGGACTTCACGCTGCGGCAGGAGGCTCCCGTCCTCCAGGCCGTTCCCGCCGGCGCGGGCCTGGTCCTGCTGTACCAGGGCAGCTGGTCCGATCGCCTCGTGTTCGCCGAGCGCGCCTTCGAGGTCGAGGTCGGAGAGCAGGTCGACCTCGCGTTCGACCTGGCCCGCTGAGCGCTCCGGGCGATCGCCGGACCGCTTCCCCGTGTCCGTGGTGGGGGCCGCGGGCCGTCCGGGCCAGCCCGAACGATTCACGAGCACGCAGCCGAAACGACACAACCGGCAGCCTTCGGCTGCCTCTCGGCCCCTGCCGGCACTTTGCAAACACCGGCGTCCTCGACGACCTGTAGAGGTCGCCTGCGGGGCCGGCGCTCGCAAAGCACCAGCAGGAGTCGAGCTGAGCCGTTTCGATCTACGCGTCGTGAATCGTCCGGGCTAGGATGCGCGGCTTCTCGCTTTCAAGAGAGGTTCACGATGACCGAAACGTCCCCGTCCAAGGGCGCCGGCGAAGATGCCGCTGCCAGGAGTTCGCGCCACTTTCTCCAGGAACTCGTCGCCCGGGACGTCGATCGGGGCCAGCAGGTCCACACGCGCTTTCCGCCCGAGCCGAACGGCTACCTGCACGTCGGTCACGCCAAGGCCATCTGGGTGAACTTCAGCCTGGCGGCGGAGTTCGGCGGCCTCTGCAACCTGCGCTTCGACGACACGAACCCGACCAAGGAGAACGAGGAGTTCGTCGACGCGATTCAGCGCGACGTGCGCTGGCTCGGGTTCGACTGGGACGAGCGCCTCTACTTCACGTCGAGCTACTTCGAGAAGCTCTACGAGCTGGCCGAAGAGCTGATCCGCAAGGGCGTGGCGTACGTCTGCGACCTCAGCGCGGAGGAGATGCGCGAGCACCGCGGGTCGCTGACGGAGCCCGGTCGCAACAGCCCGTTTCGCGATCGGGGCGTCGAGGAGAACCTCGATCTGTTTCGCCGCATGCGCGCGGGCGAGTTCGCCGAAGGCGTCTCCGCGGCCGAGGTCGTGGGCGCCCTCGCGGC
>CAYGPA010000142.1:0-5717 GCA_964351535.1 uncultured Planctomycetaceae bacterium | reverse complement strand
CCCCGACGGGGCCCGCTCGCTGCGCGCCAAGATCGACATGGCCTCGCCCAACGTCACGCTGCGCGACCCGGTCATGTACCGCATCCTGCACGCGCACCACCACCGGACCGGCGACACCTGGTGCATCTACCCGACCTACGACTGGGCGCACGGGCAGTCGGACGCGCTGGAGGGCATCACGCACTCCATCTGCACCCTCGAGTTCGAGAACCACCGTCCGCTCTACGACTGGTTCCTGGACCAGCTCGACCTGCCGGCGCGCCCGCGGCAGATCGAGTTCGCGCGCATGAACCCCTCCTTCATCGTGACCAGCAAGCGCAAGCTGCGCCGGCTCGTCGAGGAGGGCTTCGTCCAGGGCTGGGACGACCCGCGCATGCCGACCCTCTCGGGTCTGCGGCGCCGCGGCTACCCCCCGGAGGCGATCCGCGCGTTCTGCGAGCGCACCGGCGTCACGCGCGTCAACGGCGTCGTGGACTACGCGGTGCTCGAGAACTGCGTGCGCGAGGACCTGAACAAGCGCGCGCCTCGACGCCTGGCCGTCCTGCGTCCGCTGAAGGTCGTGATCGAGAACTGGCCGGAGGGCCAGGTCGACGAGCTGGAGGCCGTCAACAACCCCGAGGATCCCACCGCCGGCTCGCGCAAGGTCCCGTTCTCGCGCGAGCTCTACATCGACCGCGACGACTTCCGCGAGGACGCCCCGCGGAAGTTCTTCCGGCTGGCGCCGGGGCGCGAGGTGCGGCTGCGCTACGCGTACTACGTCACGTGCACCGGCTTCGAGAAGGACCCGGTCACGGGCGAGGTCACGGAGCTGCGCTGCACGTACGACCCCGAGACCCGCGGCGGCGACTCCCCGGACGGACGCAAGGTGAAGGGGACGATCCACTGGGTCTCGGCGCAGCACGCGCTCGACGCCGAGGTCCGGCTGTACGACCACCTGTTCGCGACGCCGGACCCGGGCGACGTCGAGGAGGGGGAGGACTGGGTCTCGAACCTGAACCCGAACTCGCTCGAAGTCGTCCAGGCAAAGCTCGAGCCCGACCTCGCCACGACGCGACCGGAGCACCCGGTCCAGTTCGAGCGGCAGGGGTACTTCCTCCTGAACGAGCGCGACTCGACTCCCGACGCGCCGGTGTTCCACCGCATCGTCGCGCTGCGGGACACCTGGGCCAAGATCGAGAAGCGCACCGGGGGCTGAACTCGCTTCCACCGGGGTGCCGCGCCGACGCCTCAGCCTGTCTGCGTAGGCGCGGACGCGTCCCCGGACGACATTTTGCGGCAAACGAATCCGGGTCCCCCCGTGTCTCCGATGTCCGGCTAGGATGTGCCGGGGATAGACGGGGGGGTGACCCCAAGAACTTCTCGATGGCACGGTTCGCGTTCGCTGTCGCGCGCGAGCTCCTACCCAAGCGAAACTCATGCGTAGGTACATCTCGACTGTCGGCTCCTTCGGGGCCGCCGTGGCACTCTCCTCCCTCGCGATGGCGCAAGGCCCCGCCGGTGAAGGTCCCGCCCTGAAGATTCGAACGATGCAGGGCGAGATTGCGGGAGGCTCGCTCACGTTCGACGAAATCCGGATCCGCGGAATGACCATGTTCTCGACGCCGTTCAACAAGTTCGACGGCTACGGGGACGGCCTGGTGGATCCGATCGACCCGACCTCGCCGGGCAACCGACCGTCCCTGCAGAACAACGGGACGTTCCTGCGGGTCAACGGCCTCGACGCCCAGACGTGCATGGAATGCCACTCGGTCGGCAGCAACGCCACCGTGCCCTTCACCTTCGCCGTCGGGGGCGTCGGCGGCAGCAACAACAACGTGCTGTTCCAGCCGACCGAGATCGACGTCGCCGACTCGCTGGCGAACGGATTCGCGTTCTTCAACGGTCGCTACATCAATCCGCCGTTCCTGTTCGGGTCGGGCGGCGTCGAACTGCTCGCCAAGGAGATGACCCGCGACCTGCAGGTCAAGAAACAGCGCGCGGTCGACAACCCCGGCGCCGACGTCCCGGTCAACTCGAAGGGCGTGCAGTTCGGCACGATCCGCTACGACGCCCAGACGGGCACGTTCGATACGAGCAACATCGTCGGCGTGGATGACGACCTCGTCGTGCGGCCGTTCGGTCGCAAGGGCGAATTCGCGACCGTGCGCGGCTTCGACATCGGCGCGCTGGAGTTCCACTTCGGCATGCAGCCCACCGAGGTCGTCGGGAACGGGGTCGACGAGGACGGCGACGGCGTGAGCAACGAGGCCCTCGTCGGCGAGCTCTCGGCGCTGCACATCTTCAACACGAACCTGGAGCGCCCCGAGGTTCGCGATCCGAGCCCGACCTTCGATCAGGGCCTGGCGCTGTTCGAAGGCGTCGGCTGCGCGATGTGTCACATCCCGACGATGACGACGAAGGGGCAGGTGCTGCGCTACGCGTTCCCCGAAGTCGATACCAACCCCTTCGCCAACACGTTCTACACGTCGAACCTGGCCTCCAGCCCGGCGGGCTTCACTCCGACGGCACAGGGCGGCCTCGAGATCCCGCTCTTCTCCGACCTGAAGCGCCACGACATGGGTCCGGAGCTGGCCGAGTCCTTCGGCCACGAGCTCGACTCGCAGTTCATCACCGCGCGCCTGTGGGGCGTCGCCGACACGGCGCCGTACCTGCACGACGGTCGCGCGCTGACGCTCACCGAGGCCATCATGGCGCACGGTGGCGAGGCGCAGACGCCGCGCGACAACTTCGTCGCGCTGGCGGACCCCGACAAGGTGATCCTGCTCGACTTCCTGCGCTCGCTGCGCACGCCGGAGTTCCCGGCGGCGGACATCGTCGACAACTACTGAGCGCCGCCGAGATCTGCGGGCTCGGCGCCTCGCCGTGAACGAAGGGGGCCGCCGCGGTGCGAACCGCGGCGGCCCCTGTTCTCGGCAGCCCATCTTCTCGGCTACCCGGCGGGCCTCAGGCCTTCTGCTGGAACAGGTGCACGTCGCGCTGCGGGTAGGGGATCGACAGCCCCTCGGCGTCGAAGCGCTTCTTCACCTCGCGCGTGAGGTCCCAGTACACGTCCCAGTAGTCGCTGGTGTTCACCCAGGGCCGCACGACGAAGTCGACGGACGATTCGCCGAGCGTGTGCAGCTTGATGACCGGCGCGGGGTCGGACAGGACCTTGGGGTGCGCCTGGACGATGGAGGCCAGGACCTTCTCGGCGTGCTCGATGTCGTCGTCGTAGCCGATCCCGAAGGTCAGGTCGACGCGCCGCGTGGCCTGGCGCGTGACGTTCGTGATGACGTCGCCCCAGATCTTGCTGTTCGGCACGATCATCGTCTGGTTGTCCGGCGTGCAGATCGTGGTCGAGACCAGATTCATGGCGCGTACCGAGCCCTTGACGCCGCCGGCATCGACGAAGTCGCCCGTGTCGAACGGGCGGTAGATCATGACCATCAGGCCGGCCGCGAAGTTCGAGAGGGTGTCCTGCAGGGCGAAGCCCAGCACGAAACCAGCGACGCCCAGGCCGGCGAGCAGCGGGCCGATCTCGAATCCGACCGTGGAGGCCGCGATCATCAGCCCGAGCAGCAGGATTCCCTTGCGCAGCATGCTGACGAGGAAATCGCACAGGAGCTGAGAGCCGCCGAGCTTGGACTTCGCCAGCCCGCGCCGCGCCAGCCGGCCGGCGATGCCGGAGAAGATCCAGAAGAGCAGCAGGATCGCCACGACGATCGCCGTCTTCACGGCGAGCGACAGGCCGTTCTCCTCGAGCCAGGCGAGCGCATCGTCCGCCAGACCCTGCAGCGCGTTGACCGCGTCCTCCGGGCTCTCGATCGCCGCCTTCTCGACGGCCTGTTCGGCAGCCTCCTCGGCGATCTCCTCGACCTTCTCCGGAGCGATATCCTGAACGGAGGACACCCCGCTCGCGGCGACCGGCGGGGCGGCGCACAGGGCGAGGAAGATGGGGAGCAGAACGCGAGCAGCAAGCTGGGTCATGTCGTGGGCCTCGGCGCTTGGGAGTGGGGTCCAGGGGGTCCGCGCAGACGATAGCGGCTGACTTCGGACGGTCTCAACGCGCCTCGCGACCTTTCTCGCCAGGCCACGGACAGAATCGGGGGGCGCGCCGTATTCACCCCCGTGCGGGGCGCGCGTCGCTCCCGCAGTCGAGACCTGGCGCGTGTCCAGGTTCCCGCACGCCCGACGGACCCGAGACGAGGTTGCCACCGATGACGCCGACCCTGCCGCTTCTCTGCCTCCTGACCGCCGCTCCCCTGGGACTGCTGCTCCACGGGGGGCCGAGCGAGCCGACACCCCCCGCGGCCCCGAGCTGCTGCGCCGCGGAGGCCTCACCCGAGCACGTCCGGGACCTGGAGTCGAACGTCCGCGACCTCGAGCGCGCGCGGGAGCACCAGTTGCGCGAGATGGCGAAGCAGGAGGAGGCGCTCGAGGAGCAGGCGCGCCGACTCGAGCAGCAGGCCGAGCTCCATCTGGAGGAGCGCGAACGGGAGGCCGAGCGCCGCGCCGAGGAGATCGAGCGCCGCGCCGAGCAGCAGATGGAGCAGCTCGAGCGCCAGATGGAGAAGCTGGCGGAGCAGACCGAGCGCGAGCTCGAGCAACTCGAGCGTTCCGTCGAGCGCGAATCCGCGGCGCTCGAGCGCCATTTCGAGGACCAGCTCCGGCACCTCGAGGACCAGGCCGAGGCGCTGGAGGATCAGCGCGAGGACGTCGAGGAGGCCCTCGACGACCAGCTCGAGAGGCTGGAGGCGGCGCTCGAGGGCGGCTCCGACTGCGGCGCGTGCTCCGACTGCAGCGACTGCCGCGCCGAGGGCCGCTGCCGGGACTGCCGCGACTGCGGAGACGAGCGTTGCCCGACCGAGAGCGAGGCGAGCGACTCCGACGGCGACTGGATCGTGCGAGCGGAGCGCGCCGACGCCGAGTGCCGGCGGTGCGAGGACCTCGAGCGCGTGGTCGCGCGGTTGAGCCGGCGCCTCGCGGCGCTCGACGCGCTCCCGACCCCGGGAGCCGAGCCCGTCGCAGCGCGCTGAAGCCGGATGGGGGTCGGGCCGCCGCACGCCGGCGGACACATCCCATTAGACTGGCGGGCTCTCGCATCCCCGAGGAAGTCCGCCCATGCCCACCTTGCCGATTCCGACTTCGCTCGCGCTCGCCTCCGTTCTGTTCACCCAGGGTGAGGTCGTACGCGCCGTTCTTCCCCCGGACCTCGCGTGGGAGGGGCGCAGCCGCGTGCTGGCTCTCGCCGACGACGACGAGTGGGCCACGCCCTTCGAGCGCTCCGGGCTCGTGGCCACGCCGCGCTACGACGAGACGATCGCGTGGCTGCGCGTCCTGTGCGAGCGCGCGCCGCAGCTCTCGCTGGTCTCGATCGGGCGCAGCGACGAAGGACGTGACGTCTGGATGGTCGTGGCCTCGGCCGACGGCCACACGACGCCGGCGGAGCTGCGCGAGAGCGGCAAGCCGACGCTGTTCGTCCACGCGGGCATCCACGCGGGCGAGATCGACGGCAAGGACGCCGGCATGATGCTCTTGCGCGACGTGACCGTGCGGGAGCTCAAGCCCGAGCTGCTCGAGGGCGCGAACCTGCTGTTCGTCCCGATCCTGAACGTCGACGGCCACGAGCGCTTCTCGGAGTTCGGACGCGTCAACCAGCGCGGGCCGGTCGAGATGGGCTGGCGCACGAACGCGCGCAACCTGAACCTGAACCGCGACTTCGCCAAGCTCGACACGGC
>CAYGPA010000141.1:0-10780 GCA_964351535.1 uncultured Planctomycetaceae bacterium | reverse complement strand
GAGAGAATGCACAGAGCGAGGCGAACGAGCTTCATGGACGGGGACCTCCGCTGGAATCGGACGCCCGCAGCCTAGCGATCTTCCGGTGAGGAGGCCTCCCCCGAGACGGTGTGAGCCGTCCTCCCTGCTAGCGGCCGAGGAGCACCGCGCACTCCGCCAGGCCGTCGGAGGTGCGCGCCAGCAGGCGCTCGTCGAGCACGCGCTGCGCCTCCAGAATCGTGCGCGCTTCCAGCAGTGCCTCCCGTGCACCCGCCGCGTCGCCGGCGGCGAGCAGGCACTCTCCGCGGATCAGCCACGTGTCGCCGACGTTCGCGGCGGGTTCGCCGGCGTAGGCCGCGAGCGTGACGGAGAGGGCCTCTTCGCTCTCGGCCAGGGCCTCCTCGACGTGGCCGTTCGCGAGCAGCGCCTCCGCGAGGTTGCGGCGCGTGCGGCTCGTGCGCGCGTGGTCCGCGCCGATCTCCTCCAGGAACACCTCGAGCGCGTGACGCAGGAGCGCTTCGGCCTCTTCGGTGCGCTCCGCGCGCGTCAGCACCGAGGCCAGGTTCGCCTCGGCGGTGACCGTGCGCACGTGGTCGCCGCCCAGCAGGTCACGGCGAACCGCGAGCGTCCCGCGAAGAATCTCCTCGGCTTCGTCGAGGTCGCCGTCGTGCGCCAACGCGACCGCCAGGTTGTTGTAGAGCGTCAGCGTGCGCTCGGTCTCGGCCTCTTCGGGGCCCAGATCGGCGAGCTGGTCGCGGTAGAGCTCGGCGGCTTCCGCGTAGCGTCCCTCGCGCGCGAGCGCCTTCGCCAGACGCACGAGCGGGTGGTCGCGGTCGAAGTCACCGGACGTGTCGAGGCCCATGAGCTGGGTCGCTTCCGCGAGCATCTCCTCGGTTTCGCCCGACTCCTCGAGCAGCATCGCGAGGCGCACGCACACGCGCGCGCGTCGGTACACGTGCATCTTCGGGTCGCGCTCCGGGAGGCTCGCCAGAGCGCGCCGGTAGAGCCCGATCGCGGCTTCGCGCTCTCCGCGCGCGGCCTTCAGGTCCGCCCAGTCGGACGCGACGTACGGGCCGTACACGTTGCGGGGACCGAACACCTCGTCGAAGGAGCGCAGCGCGCGGTCGAACTGCACCTCCGCTTCGTCCGGACGACCACCGCGCACGAGCAGGACCCCGGTCCGGTGCCGCGTGATCGCCGTGGACGGGTGGTCCGGGCCCAGCGCCTCCTCGAGATCGCGCAGGGTCTCGAGCAGCAGGGCGAGTCCCTCGTCCTCGCGACCCTCCGCGGTGGCGATCTCCGCCAGCAGTCGGCGCAGCACCGACGGCACCATCGGATCGGGGTTGCCGCTGTCGCGCGCCAGCTCCAGCGCGGTCTCGATGTCGGCGCGCGCCGACGCGAGCCGGCGCAGCCTCAGGTACAAGCGACCGCGCAGGTCGGCGAACCGCTGCTCCAGGTTCGGCGGAATCCAGGGCTCGAGCTTCTCGAGCGCCGGCAGGGCCAGCGCGCCCCTGCGGCGCTCGCTGTCGAGTTGCACGAGGTCGAGCGCCGCGTCCACGGCCGCCGGACTGAACTCCCCCCCGCGCGCGACCAGGGCCAGATGCCGTTCCTCGAGATGCCCGCGCGCGCGCTCGTACTCGCCGAGCCGCATGTACGCGCGGCCGAGCGTCCCCATGAGGTTCGTGCGCGTCTCCGGCGGCAGCGCGGCGCCGCTCGCGAGGCGGCGCGCGGCCTCGTCGAGCAGCTCGCGCACGCTGCGGTCGGGATTCGCGCCGCTCTCGAACGGGTCGCCCGCGGCGAGCAGGTCCTCGAGGAACTTCCCCGTGGCCACCGCGGCCTGTGCGTCGACGAGCGCCTGGCGCTCCGCCGCGCGGGCCCGCAGGAGCTGGGTGAGCGTGCCCGCGGTTCCGACCGCGACGAGCACGCCCCCGAGCGCCAGGATCGCGGCCGTGCGCCGATGTTGCCGGACGGTCTTCACGGCGCGCTGCAGTCGCGAGTAGCGGCGCGCGTCGACCGCGTCGCCCGCGAGCCAGCGCCGCAGGTCGTCGGAGAAGTCGCCGACCGATCGATAGCGCCGCTGCGGATCCTTCTCGAGGCTCTTCGCGACCACGGCCGCGAGGTCGGCGTCCGCGCCGCGCAGCCGCACGTCGAGGGCCGGCGCCTCCGCCTCGGCCAGGCGCTGAACCGCGCGCGCCAGCGGAAGCTCCGCGACGTCGTGGGGACGCGACTCGGAGAGCAGCTCGTACAGCACGACGCCGAGCGAGTAGACGTCCGAGCGCACGTCGACCGCGTCCCCGCCGCTCGCGAGCTGCTCGGGGGCCATGTACGCGAGCGTGCCCACGACCTGCCCCGTCCTCGTCGCCGTCGCGTCCGCGCGACGATCCAGCAGGCGCGCGACACCGAAGTCGAGCAGCTTGGGCGAGCCGTCCGGAGTCACGAGCACGTTCGAGGGCTTCAGGTCGCGATGCAGCACGCCGCGCTGGTGCGCGTGCTCGACGCCGGCGCAGATGCCGACGAAGAGCTGCACCCGCGCGCGGGTGTCGAGCCCCAGCTCGCGCGCGTGCTCGAGCGGCGGCCGTCCGGCGACGAGCTCCATCGCGAGGAACGGCAGCGCTCCGTAGGGCGACGCGAACGTTCCGACCTCGTACACGTGCGCGATCGCGGGGTGGTCGAGGCGGCTCAGGACCTCGCCCTCGAGCTCGAAGCGCCGCAGCCCGCTGGGCGTCGCCGCCAGCGGCTGCAGGACCTTCAGCGCGACGCGGCGGCTGGGGCGATCCTGCTGCGCCTCGTACACGATGCCCATGCCGCCCGAGCCGATGCGGCGCAGCGCGCGGTAGCGGCCGAGGGACGCGCCGACGACGTCCAGCTCGAGCGGCAGCGAGACCTCGGCGGCCTCGCGCAGCTCCGTGGCGAGCCGGTCGTCCCCCGTCGCGGAGTCGAACCACGCGCCGCACGCCTCGCACGCGTCGAGGTGCGCCAGCAGGCGCTCGGCCTGCACGCCGGACGTGCGACCGCAAGCCAGCTCTTTCAGGTCGAAGCGGGTCGGACAGCGGACCATCGATGCGGGGGCTCCGCCGGTCCTTGGCGCGCGCGGCGGCGGATTGGCTGGAATTCGGGTCAAAAGAGGTCCGCCATCATCGGCTCGAGCGCGCGCACGCGCTCGAGCACGCGGCGCTTGGCCGCGTAGACCGCGGCCGCGGTCGTCCCGAGGCGCTGGGCGACCTCGGCGGCGCTCTGCTCCTCCAGCACGAACAGGCGGAAGGCCTCCCAGCGCTCCGCGGGGACCTCGGACTGCACCTGGGCCATGGCCTGGCGCAGCACGGCGCGGTGCCACTCCTCGTCCCAGCGCGCGGCGAGCTCGTCCTCGCCCTCGGCGACCTCCAGCACGTCGTCGAACACGGCGTCGGCGATGCGCGCGTCGCGCGCGGCTTCGCGTCGCCGCCAGTTGCGCGCGTGCATCTTGAGGATGCCGAAGAGCCACGAGCGCAGGCGGCCCTTGTCGCGCTCGTAGCGGCCGCCGCGGTACGCCTCCGCGAACTCGATCAGCGCGAGTTGCGCGAGATCCTCGGCGTCCTCGGGCGGGACCCGACTCTGCGTCAGCGTGCGCACGAGCAAGGGCCGGTAGCGGTCGACGTACGCGCTCCACAACGTCTCGTTGTGGGGATCCCGGAGCCCGTTCAGGAGCGCCGTTCCCGTCAGCGTCACGCCGACTTCGACCTGCGGGTCACACGCCATGGCGGTCCTCATGCCGAGAGCTACGGACCGCGGGCGGACTCGGATCGCGAAAAACGGGAAGTCGGCGACCAATCGCGCGCGCCCCTCGCCAAGGGAACCGAGTCCGGCGCTTTCCGCGCCTCTGCCCCGAGAGAATAGCATGCACACGGTTTCGCGTTGGTTCACCCGGGCCCTGCTGGCCGCCGCGGGTTCGGTCCTCGTCCTCGGCGCACCGGCTTCGGCCGCGCCGCAGATCTCCTCCGCCGGGAACGTCCAGGTTCAGGGCGGTATCCAGGAGGCCTTCCCCGCCCCGCCCGGCGCGCCGCAGCTCGACCGTTTCTCCGCGTTGACCACGGCGGCCTCGGTCCAGTTCACGGGAACCGTCGAGCGCGCGACGTCCGTGGAGGTGCAGGGGCCGCTCGGCACGCAGGTCGTTCCCGTCGCCGGCAACGGCTTCACCGCGACCGTGTCGCTGGCGCCGAACCTGATCAACGACGTGTACCTCACGGGGATCAGCGACACGGCCGTACGCGGGACACCGACGCTGGCGCGCGTGACGCGCGACCTGACCGCACCGGAGGTCTTCATCGACAACCCGGTGGACGGCGCGACGACGACGCAGGCCACGGTCGACGTCTCGGGGCGGGTCGGCGACCTGCTGAGCGGCTTCGAGGGGCTCATGGTCTCGGTCAACGGCGTCCGCGCCGAGGTCAACATGGGTCTCGGCACGAACGGAACCTACTTCGCGTCCGGCGTGCCGGTGAACGCGGGCTCGACGACGCAGATCCAGGTCTCGGCGACCGACGTGCTCGGGAACAACACGCTCGAGTCGATCACGATCACGCACGTCACGCCGCCGCCGGGAAGCGCGACGATCGAGTTCGTCTCCGGCGACGCACAGACCGCCCAGGGTCAGACCGAGCTGCCGCTACCGATCGTCGCGCGCGTGCTGCGCGGCGACGGATCGCCGTTCAGCGGCAAGCTGGTCACGTTCCAGGTGAAGAAGAACGACGGGCAGCTCGCGGCGAGCTCAGGAGGGACCTACCGGCGCACGCTGCAGGTCTTCGCCGACGCCGCCGGCGAGGTTCGCGCGTGGTGGAAGGTCGGCAGCAGCGCCGGCTGCGGCAACAACCGCGTCGTCGCGAGCGCCGTCGACGTGTTCGGCTCCGTCGAGTTCGACGCCTCGGCCACGGCCATGCCGGCTGCGCGCGTGCTGGTCGGGACGGGCAACAACCAGACGGCGGAGGTCGGCACGCCGGCGCTGATGCCGCTGGAGGCCTGGGTCACCGATGGTTGCAACGGGATCGCGGGCGTGCCCGTGACGTTCTCGGTCGTCGAGGGAGGGGGGTCGCTCGGGGGATCGACCACGGCGCTCGCGATGACCGACCTGACCGGGCGCGCCCGCGTGACCCTCGATCTCGGCTTGCTGCCCGGCCTGAACCGCGTCGAGGCGACGTACCCCGGCAACGTCGAGCCGCCGGCGTCGTTCCTCGTGACCGGCGTGCGGCGCGATCCGAACGAGGCCACGCGCTTCACGGGCCTCGTGCTGAACGACGCCGGCCTGCCGCTCGGCGGCGCCAACGTGACGCTGGACGTCGGCAGCACGACGCTGGCGACGGTCGCGACGAGCGATGCGGGGACGTTCGAGATCCTCGCGCCGAACCTCGGCGGCCCGGCTCACCTGGACATCGACGGCGCGACGGCCTCGATGCTCGACGGAGTGCCGATCCAGCGCGGCACGTACCCGCACCTCGCGTACCGCATCGTCGTCGTCCCGAACGTCGAGAACCGCCTACCGGAACCGATCCGGCTGCCGGAGCTGCAGATGCAGAACCACGTCACGTTCACGAACCAGAACGACGCGGTGCTGACGGTGGCGGGCATCGACGGCATGGCGCTGCGCGTCAAGGCAGGGTCGATGACGCTCGCGAACGGCATGGTGCCCGACGCGGCGAACCCGGTGCAGATCTCCGTGAACCCCGTGCAATTCGACGACATCCCGATGCCGCTGCCCAACGGCGCCGCCTTCCCGATCGCGTGGACGCTGCAGCCCTCGGGCGCGACGTTCGATCCGCCGGTCGCCGTCGAGCTCCCGAACGCCGCGGGACTGCCCGCGGGCTCGGTGGCCTATCTCTTCTCGTTCGACCACGACATCGAGCAGTTCGCGATCGTCGCGACCGGCAGCGTGACCGAGGACGGCTCGACGGTCGTCACCGACGCCGGCGACGGCATCACGAAGGCCGGCTGGGCCGGCGTGTGCCCGCCGTACCCGCCGCGCACGTCGGTCGCCGGTCAGCTCTTCCCGGGCTGGCAGGACGCGACGAGCTGGTTCGGGAACGTCGTCGGTCTGCTCGACGTGCTCGACAACCCGTGCAACCGCTTCCAGGACGGGACGCCGGAGGGCGAGCTCTTGCGGCGCAACTGCGCGCAGAATGGAACCCTGTGCCTGGCGTCGGCCTTCGGCCTGGCGAACGGACTCTCGGGAACGATGAACAACGGCACGCCGCCGACGGAGCTCGAGGCCGTCATGGAGCAAGAGCTCCAGCGGTTCCTGGAGTACCGCGCCGGCCTGAACGGCACGAGCGTGCCGACGGTCGCGGCCACGATCCTGTCCGGCGCCGAGCTGCGCGTCACCGAGGGCGTCCCCGCCCTCACGACGGACGCCACGCTGAACGTGGACTTCTCGTTCCCGCCCGACCTCGCGACCGGCGACTTCTTCGACGCGGTGGGGGTCGCCCCGTACGCGCTGGGGCCGGGGCTGGTCGGATTCGAGGTGCTGAACTTCCCGACACCGGTCCAGGCCACGATCCGCGTGCGCCTGATCGCGCTCGACTTCCGCCCGCGCGGCACGGTCTTCGTCGGCGGTCAGTCGCGCCCGCTGCCGGCCCCCGGGAGCTTCATCCTGCCCAACGTTCCGGCGACCCCGGAGATCCCGCTGCGACCCATCCTGGTGTTCGAGGGCCTGGACGAGCAGTACGTGCTCGGTCCGAGCACGTTCCAGCTGCCGACGGTCTCGGGCACGACGGACTTCGGGCAGATCGATCTGGACGAAGTCGCGATGCGGCGCACGGGACTCGACGTCTCCCCGCAGGTGACGACCTTCTCGACGCTGGGCGCGAACGGATCGCTCGACGTGGACGTGTCGCTCGAGGACGGCACGACGAGGACCGCCGAGTCGAACGCGGCGGGCAGCGGCTACTCGGTCTCGGGGGCGGGGGTCGTTTCCGTGGACGGCCTCGGCCAGCTCACGGCGCAGCAGCCGGGCACGGCCTTCGTCACCGTCACGCACGAGGGTCTCGCGAAGACCGTCACGGTCCTCGTGTCACCCGGGGATCCGCTGACGACCGTGGCGGGCATCGTGACGCTC
Source organism: uncultured Planctomycetaceae bacterium (assembly GCA_964351535.1). Classification (GTDB taxonomy): domain Bacteria; phylum Planctomycetota; class UBA1135; order UBA1135; genus JAUIDW01. The sequence goes on along the minus strand of CAYGPA010000141.1, from coordinate 3,720 downwards.
GCCGACGGGATCACGCCCGTCGCCAACGCCGCGGTGACCGTGTTCCCCGGCGGCCTGAGCACCACGTCGGCCGCCGACGGCAGCTTCTCGATCCCGGGCGTGCCCACGGAGCTGGGCCCGCTGACGCTGCGCGTGCGCGCCGACGTCGCTCCGCGGCCCGGTCCCGAAGCGATGCCCGCCGTCGCGTCGATCGCGGGGATCACGCCGGCCCCCGACGCCTTCACCGACGTCGGCGTGGTCGTGCTGGAGACACCGGTCTTCTGGGCCGTCGATGCGAACGGCAACTGGGAGGACGGGGCCAACTGGAGCACCGGCAATCCGCCGGCGGCGGGCGACGCGGTCCTGATCGATCGGGCGGCGGGAACGTTCACGATCACGGTGAACTCGACCGTGAGCCCCTCCGCGCTCTTCTGCGAGGAGAACCTGAACGTCGCCGGGACGCTCGAGGTCGGGGACCCCTTCCCGTTCGCCGGCTCGATGAACCTGCAGTCGGGCACGCTGCGCGACGTGGTGATCCTGCCGACGGTCGGAGGCTCGATGACGTCGCAGTCGGGCGGCAACGCGTTCGAGAACGTCACGCTGGGCGTGGACCTGACGATCAACAACTTGACGGACGTCACGGTGACGGGCGGTCTCACGCTGGACGGCGCGACCGTCTCGCTGCAGGCCGCGAGCGGCGGCGTCAGCCCGCGCGCGGACCTGATCTTCAGCGGGGCCCAGACCCTCGACGGCACCGGCGAGATCGAGCTGACGTCCGGCGGCTCGTTCAACCGCGTGCTCGTCGCCGGCGGACCGCTGACGATCGAAGCCGGCGTCCCGATCCGCGGGCTCACCGGGCGCATCGGCAGTGCCGGAGAGACGATCGTGCTGCGCTCTGCGATCACCGCGGAGAGCGGCCAGGCGATCCTCGTCCCTGGCGACCTCGTGGCGGAGTCGGCCGCGATCGGCGCGACCGGCGCCGGCCGCGTCGACCTGCAGGGCTCCGTCGACCTGGCAGGCGGCACGCTGTCGATCGACGGCGAGGTCCGCTTCCTGGAGACGATCGTCGGCGGCTCCATCGCCGGCCCCGCCACGGCCTTCTTGCGCGCGGCGAGCGATCCGACGCTCGACGGCGTCGCCCTGGGCGTGCGCCTCGTCGTCCCCGCGAACGAGCTCGTCACCGTGCGCAACGGACTGACGCTCGCGAATGCGGACGTGGAACTCGCCGGTCCTCCCGCCGGCGTGGCCTTCACGGGTCTCCTCTTCGACGGGGCGCAGACCCTGTCCGGTACCGGCGAGGTCGTGTTCACGACGGGCTCGGGACTCAACCGCTTCCAGCTCCAGAACGGACCGCTCGTCGTCGAGGCGGGCGTCCCGATCCGCGGCGTCAACGCGCGGTTCGACAGCGTCGGCGAGACGATCGTCCTGCGCTCGTCGATCACGATGGAGGGCACGAGCACCATGGTCGTGCAGAGTGACCTGGTCACCGAGGGGGCGACCGTGGCCGCCACGTCGACCGGACGCGTCCAGGTCGAGGGCGACGTCGACAACGCCGGCGACACGCTGACTCTCGGCGGCGAGGTCCGCTTCTTCGGGGAGATCCTGGGCGGCACCGTGCAGGGGGATGCGAGCGCGTTCCTGCGCGCCGGGTCGGCCTCGAGCCTGGACGGCGTCGAGCTGGGAGTGCGACTGCTCGTTCCCGCGAACGGCTCCGTCACCGCGCGGAACGGGCTGACCCTCGCGAACGCCGACGTGGAGATCGCCGGCCCCCCCGCCGGGGGCGTGTTCACGCGGCTGGTCTTCGACGGCGCGCAGTCGCTGTCCGGCACCGGCGAGGTCGTGTTCACGACGGGCTCGGGCCTCAATCGGTTCCGGGTCCAGAACGGTCCCCTCGTCGTCGAGGCCGGCGTGCCGATCCGCGGTCTCCTCGCGCGCTTCGACAGTGTCGGCGAGACGATCGTCCTGCGCTCCTCGATCACGATGGAGGGCACGAGCAGCATGGTCGTGCAGAGCGACCTGGTCACCGAGGGGGCGAGCCTGGCCGCCACGTCGACCGGACGCCTTCAACTCGACGGCGACGTCGACAACGCCGGCAACACGCTGACGATCGGAGGCGAAGTCCGGTTCTCGAGCGAGATTCTCGGCGGCGTCGTCCAGGGTCCACCGACCTCGTTCCTGCGCTGCGGCTCGTCGTCCGTTCTCGACGGGGTCGACCTGGGCGCCAAGCTCGTCGTTCCCGACGGCGGCGGGGTCACCGTCCGCAACGGCCTGAACCTGTCGGGGGTGACCGTGTCCATCACCAACGACAACGCGGGCGGCCCCAGCCGTCTCGAGTTCGACGGCTCGCAGACGCTCACGGGCACGGGCGAGATCTTCTTCGAGTCGTTCTCGAACGCCAACCGCGTGACCGCCACACCGGGGTCGGTCGTCGTGCTGGGCCCGGGAATCGACGTGCACGGCAACAGCGGCCGGCTCGGTGAGACGGGCGCCACGATGACGGTCCAGGGCACGGTCCAGACCGACCCGGGGACCTTCGTGAACCTCGCCGGTGACTTCGTGAACGACGGGACGCTGGTCGTCGGTGGAACCGGAGGGACCTTCGCAACCACGGCCCAGGGAACGTTCACGCAGACGACCCGCGGGCGGCTGGAGGTCGACCTGGCGGGCACGACGGCGGGCGCCGGGTACGGCCGACTGGCGAGCACGGGCGCGGGCAACGTCGCCGGCCACCTCGGGGTCACCGTGGTCGCGCCCTTCGTCCCGACGATCGGCGACCTGTTCGGCGCCCTGACGTTCTCCTCGGCGACCGGCGGCTTCACGAGCGCGAACTCGGTCGGCATGCCCGCGGGCACGGCGCTTCAACTGAACCCGCTGGCCACGCAGATCCAGCTCGAGGTCGTCGGCAACTGACCGCCGCGGCACCGAGAGGCCTGCCGCGGTTCCCTGCACCCGGCCCGTCGGTTCTCCGGCGGGCCGGGTGTCTTTCTCCCTACCGGCTGCCGTTTGCGCGCGGGGCGCGGGCGGCGGGGAGCGGGGTGCGGGGCTGCACGAGGAAGAGCTCGCGCGGGTCGGTCGGCTCGTGCTCGGCGACGTAGGTCGGGCGGGGAAGCAGGCCGGGCGCGCGCAGGACGGCCAGCTCGCGCGGGACGCGGCGGGCGCCGAAGACCAGCGGGCCGTCGAGGACGCGGCCGGGGCGGCCGAGCTGGAACGCGAGCGTGCCGCAGCCGGCGGCGACGACGTCCTGGCGGCCGTCACCGTCGGCGTCGAAGACGGCGAGCGCCACCGTCGGTCCGGCCGCGTCGAAGGCGACCGCGGGGTCGAACGTGCCGTCGCCGCGGTTCCAGAGGACGCGGAAGCCGCCGCGGCCCGCGAGCGCGTCGACGCAGACGACGATCTCGGGGCGCGCATCGCCGTCGAGATCGGCCACGACGAAGTCGATGGGGTCGCCGTCGAGGAGCTGAGCCGCGCCCGGGCCGAAGGCGAAGTCACCGGTGCGCAGGTGCACGCGCAGCACCGGCACGGAAGCCGAGCCGTCGAGCACGAGGTCGGAGCTCCCGTCGCCGTCGAGGTCGCCGCCGCGAATGCGGTCGCCGAACCCGCCGGGCAGGACGCCGCGCTCGACGAGCGCGCCGCTCTGCAGGCCGAGGAAGCGGACGACGGGGCCCAGCGCCGGGTCGACGTCGTAAACGGCGACCTCGTCCTCCGGACCCGCGCCCCAGTCGTCGAGCGCCAGCGCGTCGT
>CAYGPA010000140.1:0-10790 GCA_964351535.1 uncultured Planctomycetaceae bacterium | reverse complement strand
GTGCAGGCGCGGCTTCCAGGTGGTGGTGTGGGGCTTGGACGAGGTCATGGCCGATCGAGACGGTGCGGTGGGGACGGGGGGACTCGAACCCCCACGGGCCTAGGGCCCTTCGGATTTTAAGTCCGATGCGTCTGCCGGTTTCGCCACGTCCCCGACGGGGCGATGATAGTCGAACCGGAGGAGCGAACACGATGCGATCCCAGAGCCTGATCCTGGCGGCGTTGACGTCGCTCGGGGTGCAGACCCCCGATGCCGAACAGGCCGAACAGGCCGAACAGGCCGCGCGCTGGCGCGAGCGCCTGTTCTTCCCGGAGGTCCGCGTGGACTTCCAGCTGCGCCTCTCGGTGGAGGACGTGCTGGGCACGACCCGTCTCGATCCGGGCGAGCGACTGGAACAGGCCGAGTCGCGAGCCGAGGACGGGGACGTCTTCGCCCGGCTGGACCTGGCGCTGGCCCTGCTCGGCGTGGGCGAGCGCGACCGCGCGAAGGACGAGTTCGACGACCTGCGCGGCGAGCTGGCGCAGCGGCTCGAGCGCGACCGCGAGGACTGGCCCACGGTCGCGGCGCTGGGCGAAGTGGCCGCGAACTACGGACGGGCCTTCCGCGACACGGATGCGCTGCGCGCGGCCGACGGGATGCTGCGCGCCTCGTTCGCGCGCGACGACGAGCTCTGGCGCGCTCCGGCGACCCTGGGCAGCCTCTACATCTGGCTCGCGATCCGCGCCGGTGCCTCGGGGGCCGAGGACGAGATGGCCAAGATGCTCGACGCCTCGATGGAGTTCGCCGAGCTCTCGATCGCGTCCGCACCCGACGAGCTGCGTCCCCACGCGGTGCTCTACATGGCTCGCACCTGGTCGGCGGCCGTGGAGGCCCGCGGGGATGCGCAGGCCAACCTGCGGAGCTCGATGGAGAGCGCCGAGGAGCTCCTCGCCGCCGCGGACCTCGCCGAGAGTCCCGAGCTGGTCGAAGGCCTGGCCGGGCTCGTCGTCACCACCGCGGCGGTCGGAGCCTGCTTCGAGTCCGGGGACCCGCGCGAGGCCTTCGCGCAGCTCGACGAGGACGTGCGCGAGCGTCTGTCGAGCTTGGGTGACGACCTGGTGCTGCTCGCGGACCACCGCCTGTACGCCGCGCAGTCGACGCTGACGCACTGGCTGCTCGCGTGGCTGCAAGAGAGCGACGACGAGGCCCGGCTCTTCGAGGAGGCGCTGGCGAGCGGCCAGGCCACCGACGTCCTCATCATGAAGCTCGGGCTCGAGCTCTCGGCGGAGAGCTGGGAAGCGTCCGCGGAACTCTGCGCAAGCCTGCTGGAGGAGAGCGACGAACTGCGCACGCGCCTGGCGGTCGGGCACGCGAACGCCAGGCTCGGTGACCTCGAGCAGAGCACCGCGCACTTCGAGGCCGCCCTCGAGCACGACGGAGACTCCGCCGAGGCGCGCGTCGGACTCGCGATCGCGACGCTGCTGCTCGGGGGGGACGCCGACGAGGCCGACCGATCCCTCGAGGAGTTCCTCGACGAGGCGCCCGACGACCATCCTGCCGCACCCGCGGCCCGCTACGCCCGGGCGACCGCCCTCGCGCTGGCCGGCGAGTACGCGGAAGCGCTGGAGCTCCTGGAGACCTGCGCCGAGGAGGCGAGCTCCAAGGTCGTCGACGACGTCCGCGCCACGCTCGAGGAGGTCCGCGAGCTCGCCGGGTGACCTCAGAACCCGGTCGTGAACGTCAGCAGCACCTGCACCGTCTCGTACTCCAGATCGCCGAGCTCGCGCCCGACGTCGATGGTCGCGTCGAGCCAGCGCACGCCGAGTCCGACGTCGAGCTCCTTCCCCGCGCGCACGTCGATGCCGGCGCGGGCGTAGATTCCCAGGCCGAATCCGGAACCGTCGACGCGGACGGGCTGGTTCATCGCGTCGGCGAGGTCCGTGTCGACGTCCGCGTACTGGAACGTCGGTCCCACGCCGAAGTAGAGCCGCACGGACTCGCTCGGGTGCGCGATGACGGAGAGTCCGGCGAAGACGTCGAAGAGCAGCAGCTCCTGGTCGAGGACGATGATCTGCCCGCCGCCGCTGAGGTCCTTGCGCTGCGTGTCGGTGCGGCCTCCGAGAAAAGCACCGGCCTCGTAGCCGACCCGCACTCCGTCCCCCCGGAGCGGCACCTGCCAGGCAGCGCCGACGAACGGAACCGTGCCGGAGTCGAGCTCGTCGGGCTGCAGGCCGGCGGCGGGGTCGATCGAGATGTCGTCGAGCTCCGCGAGGCCGAACATCCCCTGGATCCACCCCGTCGGCGGCCCCGGCACCGGACCGGGCAAACGTCCCTGCGCCGCGTGGGCCACGCAGCCGAATAGCGCGGGCAAGCAGCCGGCGGCGAAGAGCGCTGCGATCGCGTTGCGCGCGAGTGCGGCATACCTATCCATCCACTCCAGCTATATCACACGCCGCAAGGCATCGAGACCGGCCGCGCCACCACGAAGCTCCCCGCCGCACCCGCCCCAGGCGCCCTTGACCGAGCCCCCGCGCGGGGTATCCTTTCCGCGCTTCACGAGGCGGCATAGCCAAGTGGCTAAGGCGTCGGATTGCAAATCCGAGATCCCCGGTTCGAATCCGGGTGCCGCCTCCATCTCTCCTCCCGCGTGGATTCTGCGGTCGCAGGAGGGTCCTGGAGGGTGATTCTCGCGCCTCGACAGCGCGCTCGCTCCGTTCCACGAGAGCGGCGCCGGCGGGAAGGACTCCCGCCGACGCCGTGTCAGGCCGTGGGTGCGCTTACGGCGCGATCGTGAACTCGAGGGCGTCCGACAGGCCGTCGCCGAAGCCCGCGGGGTCGGCGGGGTCGCGGTTGAACCACTGGCTGCGGACGACCTGGCCCGCGGTCAGTTGCGGGTCGATGCCCGACTGGATGGTGCCGTTGAAGTTGCGTCGCAGGACCCAGCCGGTGCAGCCGCCGCCGGGGTTCTTCGGCGCCTTGGCGCCGGTGCGCTTGAACGGCGCCTTCACGCACAGCTTCGCGCCGTGGAAGTTCAGGTTGGCCTTCTTGAAGCTGTAGATCAGGAAGCCCGACTCGTTCGGGATGGAGTCGTTCATGGACAACGTGAACGCTGCAGTCGAGCTCGCGGTGGCCACGCCGGTCGCGGTCATGAACGGCACGCAGGCGAGCGAGTTCGTCTTGCCGGTGCAGTAGGACGTGACCGGCGGCGGGGGAGTGAAGTCGATCATCAGCGACGGGGCGAAGGACCCCTCGCGGGACGAGAAGCCACGACCCGTACCGTTGGCGCTCTCGTCGCCGACGACGACCCAGCCGAAGCTCGCGGCCGGGTCATCGGCCCAGGCCTGGACGTCCGCGGTGAGCTGCGCGGAGCTCCACATGTAGCTGCCCGTGCCCGTGATGCCGGTCGACGCGCTGGGCGAGGCGACGTAGTCGCCGCCGGCGGCGGTCCACGTCGAGGAGCTGTAGAACGTGTGGATCCAGGTCGCGTCGTTCGCGGTGGACGGCGCACCGCCGCCCCCGGGCACGAACGCGTTGGACGTGCCCTCGCCCCAGTCCATCGTCGCGGCGTGGAGACCGATGATGCGCGTATTGCCGGAGTCGGTGACGGAGACCCCGGTGCACAGCATCGTGAGCGTGGCGGAGTGGACGACGGAGCCGGCGGGGACGCTCCCGACGAGATCGAAGGCGACGAGGCCACGCCTCAGGAAGCCGCTGTTGGCGCGGGCCACGTAGAACTCAGGGCCGAGGGCGTTGCTCAGCGCGCCGCTGGCATTCTCGTAGAGGGTGTTGTCCTTGCTGGGGGTCAGCGTGACGACGTCCGCGCGAGCGGCGGTGCCGAGGACGAGCGAGGTGAGGACGAGGGGAGCGATGCTCTTGCGCATGGGGAGGGATGCGGAGTCTTCCGCTGGTCGGGGGCGAGGGTGGGAGAGGAAAGGAACATCGTAGGCCATGCCGAGCATCCCCGCCCGGACCTGTCCGGGACGATCGTGGCCTTCGCGCGGCCCAGGCCGCCGATGCGCGCGGACGGCGCGGCCGGCTGGCGCCGTCGTCGAGCTTTCCGGGTCGTGCGGAAGCGGTGGGGAACACCCGGGCGCTCCCGGCGTCGAGCGGGCCGAGCGCGCGCACTCCCGACGGGCGCTCCTCGACCGGAGTTCCGGCGCGCCCGCACGGGAGACTCCTCGCGCTCCCGCTCGACTCGAAACAGGTCTTGTAGAACCGCGGCCCGCGAGGTTCGTTGGGGGAGTCGATGGACCCCTCCAGCCCTTCGGACGCGGCGCGCGACGCGCAGCTCCAGCGCGCGCGGCGGCGCGGCGCTCGACGGGAGCAGCGCGCACGCGAGGCGCGCGCCGACGTGCTCGCGGCGCTTCCCTGGGCCGCGACGGGCCTGCTCGGAGCGCTGCCCGCTCCGGACGAGCCCTCGTCCGTGGTCCTGCTCGTCTGGCTCGCGCTCTGGAGTCCGGTCGCGGGCGTCCTGTCCGGCGCGAGTCCGCTGCGCCTCCTGGCCGCGGTTGCCGTGCCCTGCGTCTGGATGCTCGCCTTCGCGCTCCTCGAGGCCGGCGTTCTCGGCGAAGACGTCGGGGGCTCTCCGGTCGCGCGCGGCATCCCTTCCCCGGCGGGCGCCGCGGCCGCGTGGACCGGGCTGTTCGCCGCCGGATTCGGCCTGGGCCGGCTCGTCCACGCCCGCGGAGGCTCGCGCTGGGGCTGGGCGGGACTCGTCGCGGCGCTCACCGCGGTCGCGGCGGGCGCTTCGCTCGCGGGCGGACTGGCGGACCGTCCCTGGCCTCCGGCCTGGAGCGCCTTCGCGCTCGACGTCTCGCCCGTGGTGCTCGTGATGGAGTCGGCGGGCGTCGCCGACTGGATGTGGCATCCCTCGACCTACGATTCCGCGGGCGTGGACCGCTTCGCGCGCGCCCCGTTCGACCCTGCGCTTGCAGGTCCCCTCGCGCTTGTGGTGGGATGTGCGCTCGCGGCCGTTTCCACCGCGCTCGCGCGGCGTGTTCAACGCATCACGGGGAGCCCACCATGGCGCAACGCAAGTACTTCTGCACCTTCCCCCAACACCTGATCTCGGAGCCGCTGATCAGCCACACGCTGGGTGCGGAGTTCGGCGTGATCCCGAACATCCGCGCGGCCAGCATCACGGACACGCTCGCGCTGGTGGCCGTCGAGATCGAGGGCGACGACGAGGCCGTCGATCGATCGGTCGCGTTCCTCCGCGAACGCGGCGTCAAGGTGGAGGAGCTCGCCGACGGCGACGAGTCTCCGATCGGCTAGGAGCCTGTCCGAGTCTTCGCGATCCGCGATGCACCGATCTTCGAACGTGGCTCCGCGTCGCGCCAAGGTCCCCAATGGCATGCAGCCATGGGAAACTTGTCGCTCCTTGATCCGCGCCCGATGCTCGGCGCCTCGCGAACCGGGAAGACTCGGACAGGCTCCTGGCCGACCTCGACCCCATGGGCACGCCCATGCCGTGTGATCCCCGGCCGCGTGGGGTCGGCGCTCGCGCCACGCGTCCGCGAACGACGCGCCGCCGGCTGCTGCTCGCGACTTCCCTGCTGGCCTTCGCCGGCTGCGGACAGCCCGACCTGCTCGAGGCCTTCGGGTGGGAGACGCCCGAGCGCGGGATGGTCGTCGCGGAGCATCCGCTGGCCGTCGGGGTCGGCGTGCGCGTGCTGCGCGAAGGCGGCAACGCGGTCGATGCGGCCGTGGCGACCGCGCTGGCGCTCGCGGTCGTCTATCCGCAGGCCGGCAACCTCGGCGGCGGCGGCTTCGCCATCTACGTGACGCACGGTGGAGAAGCCACGGCGCTCGACTTTCGCGAGGTGGCGCCGGCGACGGCCGAGACGGCGCGCTACCTCGACTTCGACGGCGAGCTCGTTCCCGAACGCTCGAAGAGCGGGCCGCTGGCCGTGGCCGTTCCCGGGACGCCCGCGGGTCTCCAGGCGCTGCTGGAGCGCCACGGCTCGGGCAACTTCACGCTGCGGCGACTCGTGCGCCCCGCGGCGGAGCTGGCGGAAGACGGCTTCCCCGTCGACCCGTGGCTCGCCAACGCGCTGCGCGCGGAACCCGCGCGCACGCGCTTGATGAAGAACCCCTCCGCGCGTCGGCGCTTCTATCCCGGCGGGGAGCCGCTGCGGGTGGGGCAGCGCCTGAAGCAGCCGGAGCTCGCGCGCACGCTGGACCGCTTCGCGCGCCACGGCTCTCCGGGCTTCTACCGGGGCGAGACGGCGCGCGCGATCGTGCGCGAGCTGCGGCGCGCCGCGGGGCACGGTCCCGACGAGGTCGTGCGGGCCCAGGGGTGGGTCGACTTCGCGGACCTCGAGCGCTACGCCGTGAGCTGGCGCGATCCGCTGCGCGGCTGGTTCCGGGGCAAGGAGATCGTGACCATGCCGCCGCCGAGCTCGGGCGGCGTCGCCGTGCTCGAGGTGCTCGCGCTGCTCGACGGCTTGCCGCTCGAGACCGAGGCCGCGCGCGTCGAGCCCGATCCCTCCACGACCGGCGAACCGCCCGAGCTTGGGACGGACGACCTGGTCTGGACCGATCGGCTGCTGCACTGGTGGACCGAGGCGCTGCGCACGGCCTTCGCCGACCGCGCGGTGCACCTGGGCGATCCCGACTTCCACAACGTGCCCGTGGCCGAGCTGCTGGACCCCGAACGCCTGGCTGCCGAGCGCGCGATGTTCGGCCAGCGCGCCCGACCCGACGTCGGTGCCTGGGTGGAGCCGCCGCGGCCGGAGGGGACGGAGACCACGCACATCTCCGTCGTCGACAACGAGGGCAACGCCGTCAGCCTGACGACCACGCTCAACTCGAGCTTCGGCAGCGGCATCCTGGTCGAGGAGGCGGGCTTCCTGCTGAACAACGAGATGGACGACTTCGCGATCCGGCCGAACGTGCCCAACCAGTTCGGACTGGTCGGCAGCAAGGCCAACGCCCTGGAGCCGCGCAAGCGTCCGCTGTCGTCGATGACGCCCATCGTCGTGCGCGACGGTGGGCACGCGAACGCGATGGTGATGGGCAGCCCAGGCGGTCCGCGCATCATCACCTCGCAGATCGGCGTGCTGCTGCGCACGCTGGTGTTCCGCCAGGACCCGCGCGCGGCCGTGCTGGCGCCGCGGATCCACCAGCAGTGGCGACCGAAGCGGACGGAGTTCGAGACCGGCTGGGATCCGGCCGTGCTGGCGAGCCTCTCCGAGCGCGGCCACGAGATCCTCGTGAAGCCCGAGCGCTGGGCCAGCGTGCAGCTGATCGCGCTCGACGAGCAGGGCGGTCCGCCGGTCGGCATCAGCGACCCGCGGCGCGGCGGCATCGCCGGCCTCGTGGGTCGCGACCTGCCCAAGCCCGGCTTGCCGTTGCCCGAGCAGGCCGACCCGATGGCCGCCGAGATTCGCTGAGCTCGCGGAACCCGGCCCTCGCCGAGCGGTCCGCTCCCGGTCGAGAGTCCGCAAGCCGGTCCCGTGGGGACGGAACGAAGAACGGGGCCCTCCGCGCGATCGCGGAGGGCCCCGTCGTGTTCTTCGAGCCGCTCGCGGCCCGCGGTCGGATCAGAAGTCGTCGAGGTCGCCGAGGTCGTCCTCGACTTCCTTCTTCTCGGGCTTGTCGCGCTTGGCGAGGTTGGCCCACGCGAGGTCGCTGTCCTTGGCCTGGTTCCAGGCCTTCATCCAGGCGATGACGACCTTCTTGTTGAACAGCACGTCCTTGGGCTCGGTCGTGTAGCGCCAGTCGAAGTTGTTGCCGCGGCAGATCTCCTCGAGGAGTTTCTGCGTCGCGTCACCCATCAAGAGGTCCTGTTCATCGCTGAAGTCGAGCGTCTTGAAGTGGTTCAGGATGACCGGGAAGGCCTTGCGGTCGGCGTCGAAGAGCTTCGTGCGCGCGCGCCCCGCGGGAGCTCCGGCGCTCGGGTCGACGGCCAGCGCCATCCACTCGTTCATCTCCTCCCACTCCTCGTCGGTGGTGCCCGCGAAGCGCTCCAGGTCCGGCCATTCGGACAGGTCGACCGAGTCGGGGTCGGGCTGCTTCTCGGCGGCCGGGTCGGGGAAGGCCTGCTCGTCGTCTTCCGCGGCCGTGTCCTCGTCGGCGGCGTCGTCGGTCGTCTCCGGGTCGTCCTCGGAGCCCGTGGTCTCGTCGGCGAGCTCGGTGGCGCCGCCGTCGGTGGCCTCCGCCGCGCCCTCGAGAGTGTCCTCGGCGTCGTCGGTCGGGGCCTGCGCCAGCTCGGCGGTGTCGTTCTCGGCGGCGGCGGCCTCCGTGTTCGAGTTCTGCCACCAGAGGAAGCCGCCCACGCCGATGACCACGGCCAGCAGGGCCGTCGTGATCAGGGGAGCGTTGCTCTTCTTCTTCGCGGGACGTCCGCGGCGGCCACCGCGCGCGGTCTTCGGCTCGTCGCCGTCGTCGTCCTCGACCGCGCGCTTGGATCCGCGCCGCGCGCTACCCGCGCGGACCTTGCTGGGACGCCCGCGCGTGACCTTGGCCGCGCCGGCGGCACCCCCGGCGGCCGCCGCCTTGGCGACCGGTTTGACCGGCTTGGCGGCCGGCTGGGCGCGAACGGGCTTCGCGGCCGGCTTCGCGGGGGCCTTGGCCACGGGCTTCGGAGCCGGCTTGGGGGCCGGCTTCTTGGCGGGTATCGGCTTGGGAGCCTTGGACGCGGCCGGCGCGGCGCCGGAGACGATCACGACGCCGCCACACTTCTTGCACTTGGCTTTCGTGCCGGTGAAGGAGGCCGGGATCTTGTAGCGCGCCTCGCACGAGTCGCAGGTGCCGATGCGTTGATCCATCCGAGCGAAGGGGTGGGCTGGGGACTGAAGGGGGTGGGAACGGCCCCCCGCCGGATGCTCGGAGGGGAGAGCCAGTCTCGAATCCTAGCTCGCCCTCCCGCGGGGGGCGAGCGCGGCCGGGGAAAGGGTCGCGCCACGCCCGTGCGGGCGGGCCGCGGGCCGATCCCGCGGCGCGGGGTCGGCGCTCAGCGCCCTCCGGCGCCTCCGGGAGGCGTGACGCCGTCCTTCTCCATCTGGCGCAGGTCGCGCGCGTTGGGCGTGATGACGTCCTCGAGCGCGTCGTGGAACTCCGCGTCGGGATCGAACCTCTTGCCCTTGCGGTGCCACCACGCGAACCACTGCTTGATCGCGCTGTCGCGGCGCTCCTCGCTGGTGCCCGTGGCGGAACCCTCCATGATCTGCGGCTTGTAGCCGGTGTAGAAGCCGGTGATCTCCTCGAGCGCCTGGTTCACGAGGTTCAGCTTGATGGCGTCCTCCTCGCTCTCGATCGGCGTCTCGTACATCTTGGTCAGGAGCGCCGGCAGCGCGGGCTTGCCGATGGCGACGAGCTCCTGCTTGGCCTGGCTGTTCTCCTTGGGCTTCAGCGTCAGGTCGATCAGGCGCGTGCAGAGCTCGTCGATGCGCGCGCGGACTTCGGGCGGGGTGTCGTCGAGGTGCGGCAGGGGCTCGGGCTCGGCCTCGTACACGCGCGAGCCGTCGGTCAGCTCGACCTTCTCGTACTTGCGCGAGGCCTTGCGCTTCATCATCGAGAGCTCGGCGAGCGTGTAGATGCGCTCCCACGAGGCGATCTTCCACTGCTTGCCGTGCTGGACGACGCGTACGGCGAGCGTGCGCTTCTCCGCGCCGCGGTCGGGCAGCGTTGACGTCACGTCGACGTGCACCAGGGCGCCGCTGTCGTCGCGCTCGTGGACGCGGCCGTCGTAGGGCCGCCAGGCGGAGAGCGAGTAGTCGCCCGCATGGTGCACGAGCTCCTTCGCGAGCCGCGCGACGGCTTCCTCCTGCTCGTAGGGCTCCAGCGCGTCCCAGTCGACGGCTTCGACCACGGGAACGCGCGACTGGTCGGCGTCGGGGGCACCTTCGGGGATCGGCGGACCGCCGGCGGCGAGCCACGCGTAGACCGCGCGGCCGTCGAGCCGGCGCGCGAGCCCCTCCTCGTCGTAGTCCGCGACCTTCAGGAAGGCGTCGGCGACGGCCTGGACCGCGGGGGAGTCCCACGAGCCGTCGTCGAGGGGCTCGCTCGGCGGCGGAGCGACCTCCTCCTCCTCGACCGGCGCCTTCGCGCCGACCTCCTGCACGGTCGGCTTCGAGCGGTTCAGGAAGAAGAGCAGGGCCACGATCGCGACGATGGCGACGCCGGCGATCGCGATCGAGGGGTTGACGCCGCCCGTCGCGCGCGCGCCCGGCGGGCGGGCCACGTACAGGTGTTCGCAGCTCGGGCAGCGGACCTTGGCGCCCTCCTTGGAGGCGGGGATCCGCGCGACGGTCCGGCAGGACGGGCACTGGATGTTCATGCGCTTCGCTCGCGATCGAGGGGTTCCGCGGAGTGCGGTCGAGGTCGTGATTCGAGGTGCCCGCCACCGTGTGCGAGCGCCGCGCGGAGCCTACCACGCGGCCCGGAGGCGGTTTCGACGTTTCCCGGCGGGCGGGGGCGGAGATGCGAGCCGCGCCGCGCGGCCCGCACGCATCGGCGTCCCGACGAAGAAACCGCGCGCCGCGGCGACTAGACTAGGGGGCTCATGGGCGCGCGCACGAAGTCATCCCAGCCGGCCGCGGGGCTGGACGCCGGTTTCGAGCTGGTCTGCCCGTTCGAGCCGACCGGCGACCAGCCGCAGGCCATCGAGCAGCTCGTCCAGAGCCTGAGCGGCGGCGCGCGCCACCAGGCCCTGCTGGGGATCACGGGGTCGGGCAAGACCTTCACGACCGCGGCGACGATCCAGAAGCTCGGGCGGCCGGCGCTGATCCTCTCCCCGAACAAGACGCTGGCCGCGCAGCTCTACTCGGAGTTCAAGGAGCTGTTCCCGAACAACGCCGTCGAGTACT
>CAYGPA010000139.1:0-10800 GCA_964351535.1 uncultured Planctomycetaceae bacterium | reverse complement strand
GCAGGGCTTGCAGAGGCCGCCACTCGTGTTCGCGGGCGGCACCCGCACCCAGCCGGGGATCCAGTCCCACTGCGGTCCACCGTCGCCGCGCTGAACCCGGCGGCAGTGCGAGCACTGCACGATGAGGCCGTTCGGCTGCGCGTAGCTCGCGACCAGCGGATCGGTGACGTGGGGCTCTGAAGACTCGATGGGCTGCTCGACGAGCAGCGTGTTCACGATCAGGAGCCCCGCGCACTTCCGCAGCGGATACACGTTCATGTGGAAGCGGCGGAACAGGTCCACGCCGGAGCACTCGTAGTCGTGGGACCACGTGACGTCGGCCGCGAGGCAGCGCCCGAAGTGGGTCTCGTAGAACGGCCGCAGCGGTCCGCACACGTCGAGGACGTTCGTACCCAGACCGCAGTGCCTCAGGACGGCTTCGCCGCCGTTCGAGAGGGCGAAGCTCTCCCAGGCGGCGCTGAGGTAGACCAGCGCCATGTCCTCGTCGACGGCGCAGACGGAACTCTCGTTCTGCTCGAGCTCTTCGAGTTCGATCCCGGGCAGCAGCTCGAGGAACCCGGGGGCGGAGCGTTCGAGGACGGTTCTCGTCACTCCTCGAGGATCGGCTGCGGAGGGAGAAGTGACCATGGGCCGATCGGCGTACGCGCGGCGCGCCGGCCCGGTAGCTCGCGTCCCCGAGGGAGGGATTCCGCCCCCGGGAGCGCGAGACGAGACATCACCAGATGTTCCCGGCGCCGGGCGTGTAGGAGCTGGCGATGACCGAGTTGGTCACCACGCTGTCGGCCTGCACGACGCCCGAGAAGCGCGCGACGGCGGCCTCGACGTCGAGCAGCGACGCGCTCACCTCGACCACCGCGGCGTGCACGACGACCCGCGCCGTGCTGCGCAACTGGATGCCGGCGACGTCCATGCGCAGCGAGCTACCCGAGCCGTCCTCGATCACGACGGCCTCCTCGTCGTCGCGCAGCGTCAGGCGGCGCCCGCCGGGCGTCTCGAGGACGATGCTCTCCGCGCCCTCGGCGTCGTCGAAGGAGAGCGTCAGGCCCGAGCGCGTGCGGATCACCTTGCGGTCGTTCGCGGCGTCGGCCGACTCGGGCGGCTCGTCGGCGCCGTTCCACATCGAGCCCAGCACGACGGGCCGGCGCGCGTCGCCGCCCTCGAAGGCCACCAGCACCTCGTCGTCCACCTCGGGGACGAACCAGGTACCGCGCTCGGGCCCGGCCAGCGGCACGGCCAGGCGCGCCCAGGCGGAGTACGCGTCTCCGTCGTTCGCGGCGAGTCCGGAGAGCTCGATGCGCACGCGGCCGAGCCCCTCGGGGTCGGCGACGTCCAGCACGCGCGCGGAGTGCACGCCGCCGGCGACCGCGCCGAGCGGGGAGCGAGTCTTCGTCGTCATCGGTCGTCCTCCTGAGAAGAGTCCTTGGGGGAAGCCCACTTCGTGATGCGGTCCCACTTCGTCGGGCGATCCACGATCGAGTCGCCCTTGCCCGATCCGCCCTTGCCCGGGTCGCCCTTGCCCGGGTCGCAGGCCGCGCGGGCCGCGCCCGCGCGTTCGCACGTGAAGCTCGTGCTCCAGCCGTGGGCCGCGGTCAACGTGTGCTGGACGGAGAGCAGGCGATACGCGCCCTCGAACAGGTCGCCGACGCCGACGAGGCGCACGACCTCGCCCGGGCGCAGGCGCGGGTCGCCGTCGCACTCGCCGTCGCCGCGCACGAATCGGCGCGCGCGCGCCGCCAGGTCGACCTCGGCCAGGAGGCGCGCCTCCTCGTCCGACTCGGCGCGCAGCTCCAGCGTCGACCGGCGCTCGCCGAAGCTCGCCTCCAGGACCTCGCCGCCCGACTCGAGCGCGCTCCCGGTCGGCGCCGGGGCGGAGTCGGCGTCCTCGCGGATCTCGGCGCCTTCCTCGACGTTCCAGCCGACGACGCTGACGCGCGTTCGCTGCCCGGAGAGCTCGATCTGCGGAGAGAAGCTCCGCAGGCTGCGGCCGAACTCGAGCTCGAACTCGTCGTCGAGGCCGCGCGACGCGTCCCACAGGTGCAGGGTGCCGTCGCGGACGGCCAGGCCCGCGCCGAGGCGCGCGGCGCGCTCGCGCAGGAACTCGAGGTCGGTGGCGGCGAGCTGCACGATCCGCGCGTGCTCGACCTCGTCCGCGACGTCGGCCTCGAAGGCCAGCCCGTGATCGTCGGCCACGACCCCGGCGGCGTCGACGTCGGTGACTTCCTCGAACGTCCGCGTCCGCCGGACCTCGCCGAGACTCCACAGCGCGTCGTGCGCCGTGACCACGAGGCGCGGCGTCGAGGAGGGGCGAAACTCCCCGCGCAGGCCCGTGATACGGCCCGCGAAGACCGGCGCGGAATCGGCGCCCCCGAGGACGACCTCGATCTCGCGTCCGAAGTCGACCACCGCGCGATCCGACCACAGGAAGCCGACCGAGCCGTCGCTCGCCGGGCCCCAGTCGGCCAGCACGAGGTCGAGCCGCGCGGGCACGCCGAGTTCGGCGCGCACGTCGAGCTGGACCAGGGAAGTCGAGAGCGCCGGCACTTCGACGCCCGCGACGCGCACGATCGGACTCACCGCCAGGTCCGTCCCGGTTCCGTCAGGCATGGTCTCCTCCTCGCCTCGTTCGAGAACGCCGCCATCCTACGCGGAATGCCGCGGATGCGCGCCCGCCCGCCCCCACGGGCGCGGGCTCACCACTTGCGGGCGCGCTCGGGCTTCGCGTAGGAGAGCCGGCCCTCGATGTAGACGGCCTCGACCGCCACGCGCGGGTCGGCGGGATCGCCGCGCACGACGACGAAGTCGGCGTCCTTGCCCGGCTCGAGGCTGCCGAGGCGGTCGTCGATCCCCGCGGCGCGCGCCGGGACGATCGTGAGCCCGCGCAGGGCCTCGAGGTTCTCGTTGCGCAGCCCGAAGCGCAGCCCCAGCGCGGCCTGCAGCGGCAGCTCCTCGGTCGTGACGACGCCGGGCTCGAGCTGCTCGCGCACGACCTCGGGATAGAGCGCCGGGTCGATGGCGTCGGTGTTGAAGCCGATCGAGGTGTGCCCCTGCTCCTGATAGCGCGCCGCGACGCCGTCGAGGCGCCCGTCGGTGTCGACGTCGACCAGGTACCAATCGGGCCCGAGCAGCGCGCGCGCCGAGAACGACACCTGCCGCGGCCCGAGGATCGCCGCCACGCCCAGGGACTCGGCCAGCGCGCCGGCGCGCCAGCCGTCGAACGTACCGTGGTCGAGGTAGACCTCGAGACCCAGCTCCATCTTGAGCATGGTCAGCGTCGTCAGCACGACCTGGTACATCTGGGTGTGCGTCGAGACCTGCGTCTCCCCGGAGAGCAGCGCGCGGAACACCTCCCACTGCGGGTCCTTCTCCGGGCGCGGCCCCTCGCCCAGCTCGTAGCGCTGCCACGCACCCGCGTACGCCAGGCCGCGGCGGACCGTGTCGCGCGTGTTCCAGTTCATCATCATGCGGCCGACGCCCTTGCCCCAGGCCTCGGGGTTGCCCGCCTGCGCGATCTTCAGCGAGCCCGGGTCGCGCAGCAGCGCGTCCTCGTAGTGCTCCGGCGCGGTCTTCAGCAGCACGCCCTGACCGCTCATGTTCGTGGCCGAGCCGGGGATGTAGAGCACGCTGGTCACGCCGCCCGCCAGCGCGCGCCGGAACAGCGCGTTCGCCGGCACGACCGACGTCGACACGCGCGCGCCGGGATTGGCGAGGAAGACCTGGCTGGTCCAGTCCGGCGAGCCGCCGACGTGGCTGTGCAGGTCGATCATGCCGGGCAGGATCCACGCGTCTCCGAGGTCGAGCTCGTCGCAGTCCTCGGGGACGCGGATCTCGTGCGCGCCGCCGAGCGCGACGATGCGGCCCTCGTCGTCGATCAGCATCACGGCGTCGTCGATCGTCGCGGGTGCGTCGAGGTCGGCCGCGCACGGCAGCGCCTTGGCGCAGCGCACGGCGAGGACGGCCTCGTACTCCTCCGCGGGAGCGCTCTGGACGGGACCGGCGAGGACCTGGGTGGCGACGACGAAGGTGAGGAGAGTCATCGAGAGGGCTCCGGGGTCGAAGAGAATCAGTGGCCGGATGCCCCGGACTCGTCCAGGGCGGACAGCGCCATGCCGGTCGCGCAGGCGACGCCGCGGCCGGGGTCTCCGAGGAACCCGCCGTCGGCCAGCCGCGCCTGCAGCACGAGCTCGGCCAGCGGATCCCGATAGCGGCCGCGCTGGCGCTCCGGCAGCTCGCGCGCGGCCGCGGCGGCCGTGGCGTAGTCGAACATCACGTAGTGCGACCCCTGCGCGTCGGGACCGGTGTGCAGCAGCGACTTGCCGCGCTCGTTCGCGAGGGCGTGGCGGTGGCGCAGGAACAGGTCGAGGGCGTCGCGCAGGTCGTCGCGCGAGCCGCGCCTGGCGCGCAGCAAGGCCAGGGCGCAGGCCGGTCCGCGCCCCGCGGCTCCCGCCGCGGTCGTCGCGCTCGCCGAGCGCCCCGCGGGCGGCGTCAGGAAGTACTCGAACACGCCCGCGTCGTCGCGCATGGCCTCGAGCGCGTCCGCGCCGCCGTCGATCAGCTCGTCGGGCACGTCGAAGCCCGCGTCGCGCGCGCTGCAGAGTCCCAGCAGCACGGCCGCGGTCGTGAAGCTGATCGAGCGCGCGGCCACGGGATCCGCGGCGGCGGAGTCCACGTCGCGCGTGACGTAGTAGCTCCAGCCGCCGTCGGGCTTGGCGCGCGCGGCGAGCTCCTCGACCAGCCGGCGCACGTCGTCCTCGAGCGCGCCGCGCGGCCGCCGGTCGAGTCGTACGGCGTCCGCGAAGAGCTCGAGCGCGTAGGCGCGGCTCCACACGCCGTAGTCGATGAACCACACCTCGGGGTCGGCGGCCCGCCGCTGCGTGAAGCCTTGCGCGACGAAGTCCACGGCGCGATCGAAGGCCTCCAGCGCGCGTTCCTCGCGGGCATGACCGACGAGGGCCCGCGCGCAGATCGCGGCGATGGCCAGCTCGAAGTCGTCCGGAGCCCACGCGGGGTCGCGGTGGAAGGCCGACGGCGAGAACCAGGAGCCGTCGGCACCCTGGTGATCGAGCAGCCACGCGAACGCTTCGCGCGCGGCGTCCGGTGCCTGCCGGAGCGGGAGCGGAGCCGGGCGCGCGAAGCGCAGCTCGGCGTAGTCGGCTTCCGGGGGCCAGCCGAGGGCGCCGGCGTAGCCGAGCTTCCAGGCCGTGCCGGTGAGGATCGCGGCCGCGTGCCACGCCCAGCGCTCGTCGGGGAAGCGCCGGATCAGGTCGCGCCACGTCGACTCCGCGGCCGGAGCGCCGACCCGCGCACGCTGCACGAGTCCCAGACCGAACAGCGCCTCGGCGCGCAGCGCGTCGGGGATCTCCTCGGCCAGGACGCGTTCGAGGAGCTCGCGCGCTCTCGCCGCATCTCCGCTGCGCGCGTGAACCCAGGCGGCGTCGACGTCGATGCGCGCCGCGAGCGCGGAGCCGCCCGGTGCGACGCGCGCGCGTTCGAGCTGCTCGAGCGCCGGCGCGCCCTCGCGCTGCAGGCGGTGGATGCGCGCGAGCTGACGGTCGGCTCGGGCGTCGTCGACCCCCTCGAGCAGCGTCCGCGCGCGCGCGAACTCGCCGCGGTCGACGAAGCCTGCCGCGCGCGACACGGGGTCGAGCAGCTCGTCGGGCTCGCGCCCGGGCCAGTCCTCGGCCGCCGTCACGGCCTCCAGCAGGAACTCGTAGGTCGGCGCGGGACCGTCGCGCACGACGGCAGCGTCCGGCGTCACGAGCAGCGCGCCGGTCCCGAAGGTCAAGGGCCCCATGCCGTACACGTCGTGATCGCGCAGCGGGCACGGCATGTCCGCGGTCAGCCGCAGCGGCACGGTGCGCGCGTTGGCGAGGGCGACGATGTCGGGGTCCATGAAGTAGCCGGTCGCGAGATCGTCGGAGAGCTCGAAGCCCGGATAGTTGCGCACGACGACCAGGATCGGCAGGCGCTGATCGCGGGCGCGCGCGACGGCCGCGTCCCAGCTCGCGGCCCACGCGACCTCGCTGCCGCAGCGCTCGACAAGCGCGTCGAACTCCGGGGGCGGCTGCGAAGCCGGCTCGAAGAGCTCGAACGACGCCCAGATGCCACGCGCCAGCTCGGCTTGCGCCTCGAAGGCCTCCACGGCCGCGGAGGTCTGCAGCACGAAGAGCGACCCGTTCGCCTCGACGAAGAGCTGGCGCACGCGGTTCCAGCGCTCCATCGCGTGCATCTCGACCTCGAGGGCCGGCACCGTGCGACCGAGGAGCTCGCCCTCGAGGCGCCGCGGCTCGCGATACTCCTCCCCGGCGGTCACGATCGCCCACACGTCGGCGAGCCCGCGCTCCGCGCTGCCGCGCCCGCCGGGATAGACGCGCACCGAGAGCTGCAGCGCGTAGGGATCCTCCGGGTAGAGCATCCAGAGCAGCGGCTCCTCCGCCTGCACCTGGCGCGTCCAGCCCCCCGGGAGCTCCAGCCGGAAGCCGTGGGCGGCGTCCTCGACGACCTGCTGGGAGACGGCGGGTCCGGAGAGCCCGAGCCCGAGCGTCAGGACGGCGAGGACGCGCGGGACCGCCGCGGAGAGCCTTCCGGGGAGCGACACCCGCCCTCCTACGCCGGCTCTCCGGGGTTTCTTCGGGCGAGCCCGCTTTTCTACGCAGACGAAACGAGGGCGGGTCGAGCGCACGGGCCACGACCTCGGACCTGCTGAAGCAGGGCGGACCGACGAGGTTGGTCGACCTCGAGCTCGACGCCCAGCGCCACGATCGAGCGGAGGCCCTCGTCCGGCCCGCGGGAGAGCCGCATCAGTCGGTTGCGCCGAGCAGGTGGCGCGCGAAGAAGTCCGCGCGCAGGCGACGGCCGTAGTCCGACTCGCAGGCTCCGTGGCCGGCGCCGATGAAGGTCATGAACTCGAACGGCTTGCCGGCCTCCTGCAGGGCGCGGACGACGCGGTACGTGCTGGCGGGGTCGACGTTGCGGTCCAGCTCCCCCACCGTCAGCAGCAGCGCGCCGCCGAGGCGGTGCGCGTCGACGACGTTGGAGCTCTTCGCGTAGCTCTCGTCGACCGGCCAGCCCATCCAGGCCTCGTTCCACCAGATCTTGTCCATGCGGTTGTCGTGGCAGCCGCAGTCCGCGGCCGCGGCCCGGTAGAAGTCCACGTGGTCGAGGACGGCGCGCATCGCGTTCTGACCGCCCGCGGAGCCGCCGTAGATGCCGACGCGCGACAGATCGATCCACGGGTAGCGCTCGGCCGCCGCGCGCAGCCACGCGATGCGGTCGGGAAAGCCCGCGTCGGCGAGGTTCTTCCAGGCCACGTCGTGGAAGGCCTTCGAGCGCCAGTTGGTGCCCATGCCGTCGATCTGCGCGACGACGAAGCCGCGGTCCGCGAGCTCGCGCTGGTGGCGGTAGTTCGCGCGAAAGGCCTTCGGTACGTGCTGGTCGTGCGGGCCGGCGTAGATGTTCTCGATCACGGGGTAGCGGCGCGCGGGGTCGAAGTCGCGCGGGCGGTGCAGGAGGCCCCAGATGTCGGTCGTGCCGTCGCGTCCCTTCGCGACGAAGCGCAGCGGCAGCGAGCCGACCTCGGCGATCCGCTCGCTCGCGTCCGCGCGTTCGAGCTCGCAGAGCAGCGCTCCGTCCCGCGCGCGGCGCAGCTCGTGCACCGGCGGCTCGTCCACGCGCGACCAGGTGTCCACGAAGACCGCCCGGTCGGGGGACCACTGGGCCGCGTGGGTCCCGTCGCCCTCGGTCAGGACGACCAGGTCGGAGCCGTCGAAATCGACGCGGCAGAGATGCACGTGGTACGGGTCCTGCTCCGGGCGAATCCCCACCGCGCGGAACCAGATCTGGCGCGCGTCCGCGTCGACGCGGTCCACGCGACGCACGACCCACTCGCCCTGCGTGACGCGGTTCTTCACCGCGCCGCGCTCCAGGTCGTAGAGGTAGAGGTGGTTCCAGCCGTCGCGCTCCGAGGCCCACAACAGCTCGTTCGTCGCCGGCAGGAGCTCGAGGAACGTCTTGCTCGAGTAGTCGACGAACGTCTCGGAGCGCTCCTCGACGACGACGTCGACCCGGGCCGACGCGGCGAGCGGCGTCACGCACAGCACACGGAGCAGCTGATGGCCGCGCTCGTTGTAGAGCATCCACAGGCGACTCGCGTCCGGCGCCCACTCGATGCGGCCCAGGCTCCACGGCTCCGGACACAGGGACGTGTCCAGCGCGAGCTCGCGGCCCGTCGCGGCGTCGAAGAGGCGCGGCCGACGCTTCGGGATCGGCTCGCCGGGCTTGATGTAGGGGTACGAGGTCGCCTCGGGTCGCGAGCCGCTCTCGGGACTCGTCACGACGAGGTGCACGCGCGGCTCCGGCGCGACCGCGGTCTGGATCGCGAGGAGCTTCGTCGAGTCGGGGGACCAGACGACCTCGGGCAACGAGCTCGGCCAGTCCTCGCGCTCGTAGTCGAGCCCGACCGCGCGCGCACGCACGGCATCGCGGTGGAACGTGTTCGCCGCGCTTCCGTCGTGCGTCAGGCGACGAGTCGCCCCTTGCGCGTCCCGGATCCAGAGGTCGTGCCCGTCCACGAAGGCCTCGAGGCTCTCGTCGGGGGACGGAACGGAGGTCGGCGCGTCTTCGTCTCGCGGTGCGCGCTCCTGCGGCCGAGGCGTGCGGCCGTCGATCTCCGCCACGCGCTCGCGCGCGGCGGCCTCGAAGGCGGCCAGCGGTTCACCCGCCGCGTCGACGACGAGCCACACGTGCCGCGCGAAGGTGTGCTGTCGGCGCTCGGCGCCCGGCGCGAGCTCGCCGTAGGAGCGCCGCTTCCCCGCCGGGTCGACCCAGCAGAGCTCCACGGCCTCCTCCGTCCGGTTGCGGAACAGGATCGCCGAGTCCCTCCCGCCACCGCGCGAGGCGCGCAGGGCCTTCAGCGGCGGCAGCCCCGTCGCGACGCCGTTCTCGGGATCGAGCGCGCGCAGCTCCCCGCGCTCGAAGCTCCAGCTCCACGCGCGCTCGGCTCCGCGCAGCTCGACGCTCGCACCGTCGGCGGAGAACTCCAGCTCCTCCACCGGCAGCGCTTCGGCGCGCGCCGGCTCTCCGAGCGCCCGCGCGACGGCGTCGTGGTCGAAGGCCGGGCGGCGCTCGCCGGTGCGCGCATCGACGACCACGAACTCGCGCGCCCCCGCGGGCGCATCGTTCCGATACCAGAAGCGCGCGCCGTTCTCGAACCAGTGCGGCTCGAGCTCCGCGCGCCACACGCGGCCGTCTTCCTGGGCCTCGACGCGAGCGCCGAGACCGAGCGCGAGGAGAACCAGGGACCGCATCAGGTCGCGTGAGAGAGTGCCGCGAGGTCGCATGCGGAGACCCTAGCCCGGACTATTCATGACGCGTAGATCGAAACGGCTCAACTCGGTGTCTGCTGGTGCTTTGCGGGCGCCGGCCCCGGAGCAGCCTGCCGTATGGATCGGCGAAGACGCCGGGTCAGGTCGTCGAGGACGCCGGAGTTCGCAAAGTGCCGGCAGGCGCCGAGAGGCGGCCGAAGGGCGCCGGTTGTGTCGTTTCGGCTGCGCGCTCATGAATAGTCCGGGCTAGCACGCGTCCGGTTCCTCGACCTCTCCGCGGCCGCGCCCCCGCGGCTCCTGCATCGGCGCCACGGGTTCCCCGGCGAGCTCCGCCCTCGCGCCCCGACTCCGCACCCCCGTCACTCGTCGCCGATGTAGCCGATCTGGCGCAGGTACTCGAGCGTCGCCTCGCCCGCGGGGACGACGCTCGACGTGCGGCGCGCGCGCAGTTCACGCGTGCGCGCCTCGAGCAGCGCCTGCAGCTCGTCGGCCAGCGCGGGGTCGCTCGCCGACAGGTCGCGCAGCTCGTCGGGGTCGACGGAGAGGTCGTAGAGGCGTCGCTGCGGCACGGGCGAGGGATGCGTCGTGCCCCACGCGTTGCCCTCGGGCGCGAAGTGCAGCACGTGGGAGCCGCGGCGCAGGCCCAGCAGCGGCTGGCGGAAGCGGCCGTTCCACCAGCCGTTCTCGGTCGAGAACAGCACCGTGGGCTCGATCCGGTCGCGCAGGAGGTCCGCGGAGTCCGGCAGCTTCCAGTCGGCGCCCGCGAGGCGCGCGAGCGTCGCGGGCAGGTGCCGGTTCGACACGACGTCGTCGCGCACCTCCCCCACCGGGACGCCCGGACCCGCCAGCACGAGCGGCACGCGCACGAGCTCGGCGTGCAGCGCGTGTCCGTGGGAGGCCAGCCCGTGCTCGAAGAGTTCCTCGCCGTGGTCGCTCGTGAAGGCGACGATCGTCTCGTCGGTGAGCCCGAGCTCCTCCAGCCGGTCGAGCAGCTCGCCCAGCCAGTGGTCGCCGCTCCACACGCACGCGTCGTAGAGCTCGGAGATGTAGCGCTGATGCTCCGGCGGCACGCAGGCCTCGGTGTCCGGATTGCCGTGTTCGTCGTGCCCGCAGCCGGCGAGCAGCTCCAGGCCGTAGTCGACGCAGGCGTGCGGCGAGAAGTCGTCCGGCACGTCGGCGGCGAAGCGCGCGCGCGCGGCGGGCAGCGGGTCCAGCGGCGAGTGCGGATCGGCGAGGTGCAGGTACAGGAAGAAGCGCGTGCCCGCGATCGCGTCGAGCCACTCCAGGACGCCGGGCATCAGCACGGGCGACTGCCGCGTCGTGGTGCCGTGGTCGAACAGCTCGAAGCCCTGGTCGAAGTTCTTGCCGGGCACGATCAGCGCGTTGGCGGACCACGCGGCGGTCGTCAGGCGCTCGGCCTGCAGGGCCTCGGCGAGCGTGGTCAGCGACTCGGACAGGAAGCACGAGACCTCGCTCAGCA